>DATLPT010000140.1:0-13557 GCA_035535635.1 Lapillicoccus sp.
GGACTACCGGTACACGTGGATCCGTGACTCGACGCTGACCCTCTGGGCCATGGCCCGGCTCGGGTTCGACTGGGAGGCGGACGACTTCTTCTCGTTCATCGCCGACGTCGCCGGCATCGGCGACGACATCCAGATCATGTACGGCGTCGACGGTGAGCGGGAGCTCTCCGAAGAGATCCTCGACCACCTCGACGGGTATATGCACTCACGGCCGATCCGGATCGGCAACGGCGCCTACGACCAGAAGCAGCACGACGTGTGGGGCGCGATCCTCGACTCGGTGTGGGTGCACAAGGGATCGCGGGACCGGGTCGACGACCGGCTCTGGACGATCCTCGCGCGATTCGTGGATGCCGCGGTCAAGAACTGGAGCGAGCCTGACCGTGGCATCTGGGAGGTGCGGGGAGAGCCGCAGCACTTCACCTCTTCCAAGATCATGTGCTGGGTAGCGGCCGACCGCGGCGCGAAGCTGGCCCGAGCCCGCGAGGAGATGGAGCGCGCCGACGCGTGGCAGGCGGCGGCCGACGAGATGAAGGCCGACATCCTGGCCAATGGCGTCGATGACCGCGGGGTGTTCACGCAGTACTACGGGACGACGGCGCTCGACGCGTCCACGCTCCTCATCCCGCTGGTCGGGTTCCTCCCGGTGGACGACGAGCGGATCCGCAACACGGTGCACGCGATCGCGGAGGAGCTGACCGAGGACGGGCTCGTGCTGCGGTACCGGGTCGAGCACACCGACGACGGGCTGAGCGGCGAGGAGGGGACGTTCACCATCTGCTCCTTCTGGCTCGTGTCCGCGTACGCCCTCATCGGCGAGGTCGACAATGCCCGGCGGCTCTGCGAGAAGCTCTTCTCCATGGCCAGCCCGCTCGGTCTCTACGCCGAGGAGATCGACGCGGCCAGCGGCCGGCACCTCGGCAACTTCCCGCAGGCGTTCACCCACCTCGGGCTCATCAACGCGGTGCTCCACATCATGTCCGCGGAGGAGAAGCAGCGCAGCTAGTGACCCCAGCCGCCGGGTTTGCGGTAGCTACGACTGGACCGCGAAGCCGCCGGTCCAGGGAATGCGCTCGGCCGCGGCCAGGGTGATCGCGAGGAAGCCCAGCGCCTCGAGCTCGCGGGCCCGATGCAGCGAGCCCGCGTCGAGAGCCCGGAGCCCACCCGCCGTCACGAGGTCCGCCAGTTCGGCCTTGGCGTCGGCGTCGTCACCGGCGATGAGCACGGTCGTCGTCTCGCCGCCGACGGTGCCGGAGGCGAGGGTGGCGGCGAAGTTCGTGTTGAACGCCTTGAGCACCTTCGCACCCGGGAGCCGCTCGGCGAGCTCCGCGGCCGCGGAGCTGTCCGGCGGCACGGTGAGGGAGTCGAACGTCTCGAGGTTCAGTGGGTTGGTGATGTCGACCACGACCTTGCCGTCGAGCCGATCGGCCCGCTTCGACGCGACGTCCGCGAGGGCGGGGTAGGGCACGGCCAGGACGACGACCTCGCCGGTGACGTCGCCGTCGTCGTGGTGGCCGAGGAGGTCCACAGTGGCGCCTCCCTTGCTGAGGACGCCGGCGATGGCCTGGCCCATGTTGCCCGTTCCAATGATGGTCACTTTCGCCATGGCAGGACTCCTAGAGGTCGGGAGGTTCGGTTGCCACGTTAACCGTGGGCGCCGGCCCTGGCGCGTCGGGGCTTGTGGCAGGGTCGATCGCGCTATGAACGATCTCCACACCTTCGCCGCACGGACCGTGATGGCCTCGTTCGAGGGAGAGTCGCTGCCCGACTGGGCGCGCCGGCGGCTCGCCGACGGGCTTGGCGGGATCTGCCTCTTCGGTGAGAACGTGACCTCGCGGGACGGAGTCCGCCGACTGTGCACCGCGATCCACCAGGCTTCGCCGGAGGCGATCGTCTCGCTGGACGAGGAGGGCGGTGACGTCACCCGGCTCTACCACCGCGTCGGCAGTCCGCACGTCGGCCACGCGGCCCTCGGCGCCGTCGACGACCCCGCGCTGACCCGCGCCGTCGCACAGGACATTGGTGGAGAGCTCCGCCACGTGGGGGTCGATCTCGACCTCGCGCCGGTCGCTGACGTCAACTCCAACCCGCTGAACCCCGTCATCGGCGTCCGGAGCTTCGGGGAGGAACCGGATCTCGTCGGTCGGCACGTCGCGGCCTTCGTCGACGGCTTGCAGTCCGCGGGTGTCGGCGCCTGTCTCAAGCACTTCCCCGGGCACGGCGACACGGTCGCCGACTCGCACGTTGCGCTGCCCGTGGCGGAGGCGCCGGTCGACGTGCTCCGGCGTCGAGAGCTGGCACCGTTCCGATCGGGCGTTGCGGCGGGTGCCATCGCGGTGATGACGACGCATGTCGTCGTCCGTGCCCTCGACCCCGAACGCCCGGCGACCTTCAGCGGCGCGGCGACGGCGCTGCTCCGGGCGGCCGTGGTTGAGGACGGTCTCGGTTTCGAGGGCCTGCTGGTCAGCGACGCGCTCGACATGCACGGCGCCAGCGGCGACATCGGCGTTCCGGCCGCCGCCGTCCGGGCACTGGCCGCGGGCGTGGACCTCCTGTGTCTCGGACCCGCCTTCACCGACGGCCAGGTCCAGGCGGTGGTCGACGCCGTTGTCGCCGCGGTCCGGGCGGGTGACCTGCCGGAGGAGCGCCTTCGCGAAGCGGCCGGCCGGGTCAGCGCGGCCTCGGGTCGACTTGAGGGGATGCGGTCGTCGACCCGAGAGCAGGATCACCACGACCACCGTGCGAGCGTCGCCGCCGCCGGCGCGGCCATTTCCGTCGACGGGCGACTCGGCTCGCTGGACGGTGCTCAGGTGGTCCGCTTCGTGTCCGGCGCCAACGTCGCCGCCGGTCGCGTGCCGTGGGGCCTCCCGGCCGACGGGCGGATCCTCCACGGACGCCCTCCTCTGGACGTCCTCGAGGGTGATCCCCTGCCGGAGCTCGACCCCGCCCGACCCGTCGTGGCCCTGGTGCGCGGCGGACACCGGTACTCCTGGGTCGTCGCCGGGCTCACCGCCCTCGCTCGCCGCCGTCCGGACCTTGTCGTCGTCGAGCTCGGATGGCCGGCCCCGGACCGGCTTCCCGGCCGGACCGTGGTCCACACCTACGGCGCGGCCGCCGTCTCCGCACAGGCACTTGACGACCGCCTGGCCAGCGCTCTGCGAGGATGACGCCTCGGTGACGCCCGTGCGCGGTGGAGAGGTGAGCTGACGTGGAGGTCGTGGTCCTCGAGACCGAGCAGGAGCGGGCCGACCTCGTAGCCGGCGCCGTCGTGGCGCTGGTCCGAGCCACGCCGACGGCTGTCCTCGGTCTCGCAACCGGGTCCAGCCCCTCACCCGTGTATGCGGAGCTGGTGCGCCGCTACGAGGCCGGTGAGGTGTCGTTCGCCGATGCGTCGGCGTTCACCCTCGACGAGTACCTCGGGCTGCCGCCCGGTCACCACGAGGGGTACCGCCAGGTCATCGAGCGCGAGTTCGCCTCGCTGGTGGACCTTTCCGCCGACCACCTGCATACACCGGACGGCCAGACCCGCGACGTCCCCGCCGCCTGCGCCGCATACGAGCGGGCGATCGTCGACGCCGGCGGAGTGGACCTGCAGCTGCTGGGAATCGGTAGTGACGGACATCTGGCCTTCAACGAGCCCGGCTCCTCGCTGGCGTCGCGGACCCGGGTCAAGACCCTCACGCCGCGGACCCGGGCCGACAACGCGCGGTTCTTCGACTCAGCCGACGAGGTGCCCCACCACGTCCTCACCCAGGGGCTCGGCACCATCCTCGACGCGCGGCACCTGGTCATGCTGGCCACGGGGAAGGGAAAGGCCGAGGCGGTCCACGCCGCGGTGGAGGGACCGGTCAGTGCCCGATGCCCCGCGTCGGCGCTGCAAATTCATCCGCACGTCACCGTGGTGCTCGATCCGGCCGCGGCGTCGCGGCTCGAGCTGCGCGAGTACTACACCCAGGTATGGACGGACAAGCCGGAGTGGCAAGGCATCTGAGCGCGACGCGAGTCTGGGAAAACCCTGGCAATCCGGTCTCGGGTTCCCCAAGGCGCCGCCAATTCTTCGCCCTAACGGCCGATTTGCCCCAGTAGGCCCTTGTTTGTCCCCGACGTCGTGGCTTGGGTGGTCGAGGCCGCCCCTCGGCGGACGTCCTCCCGAGCCATCAGGAGACCGACCAGATGCACAGGACTCTTGCGACCGTCGTCGCGACGATGACGGCGGCGATCGGACTGACCGCAGGCGCAATCGGATCCGCGACCAGCGCGGACGCCCTACGCGGGACGCACGGGCAGCGAGTGTGCGCCGACGCCGAGGCAGGCGAGGCGAACTGTCATGCGCTGAAGCTGGTGGACGCCACGGGCAATGCGGTCGTCGGCCCGAATGCGGCGACCCCTCCCGCTTCGGGCAAGACACCCACGGACATCCGGGACGCCTACATACTCGCCGGCTCGAGCTCGGGCGGGCGCACCGTGGCGATCGTCGACGCATACGGTTACCCCAACGCCGAGCGCGACCTGGGCGTCTACCGATCGCAGTTCGGGCTGCGATCCTGCACCGTCGCGACAGGCTGCCTGCGGATTCTCGACCAGAACGGCGGGACGAACCTGCCGGGCTTCAACGCCGGCTGGGCTACCGAACAGGCTCTCGACCTCGACGCCGTCTCGGCCACCTGCCCCGACTGCACCATCGTCCTGGTCCAGGCCCGGTCGGCCTCGTTCACCGACCTCGGCACGGCGGTGGTGACGGCCTCGCGGCAGCCCGGTGTCGTCGCCATCTCGAACTCCTATGGGGGCAGCGACGCTCCCGACAGCACGTACGGCAAGTACTACAACCACCCCGAACAGGCGGTGACCGCGTCCACGGGAGACAACGGCTACCAGGGCGGCTCCTACCCAGCGTCGTCCTCCTTCGTCACCGCCGTCGGCGGGACGTCCCTCACCAAGACGACCGGCACGGCGCGCGGCTGGACCGAGACCGTGTGGAGCGGCGCCGGTTCTGGCTGCTCGAGCTACAACACCGCGGTGGCCGCCGCCACGGTCGGCACCGGATGTGCGAAGAGGGCGATGGCCGACGTCTCGGCGGTGGCCGACCCGCAGACCGGGCTCGCGATCTACTCGCCGACGACGAGGACCAACAGCTCGTGGGCGCAGTACGGCGGCACCAGCCTCTCCGCGCCGATCATCGCTGCGGTGTATGCGTTGAGCGGCAACACGGCAGGGACGGCCAACGCGATTCCCTACAGCCACGCCGGTTCGTTGTTCGACGTGGCGTCCGGCAGCAACGGCTCCTGCCCGGTCACGCAGTGGTGCAGGGCCAGGACCGGATGGGAAGGCCCGACGGGTCTCGGGTCGCCCAACGGGGTGGGCGCCTTCTGAGCGGCGACCTGACGCGCCCGGGCACCGATCCGGCGTCGTCGGGGCCGTTGACAGGGGAGCGGCCCCGCCGACGTGATCGGTGGTGGTGACCAAGCGCACCGTGAACTGGTTTGAGGCCGCAACCGTTCACGTCCTACGATGGAGGACGCGGGTCGAGGGCGACGCCTGAGGCCCGACGGCATACCCGGTCCGGCCTTTCTCGCAGGTGTCCCACCCGCCGGTCCCGAGTCCAGCCAGTACCAGAGAGTGTGCCGTGTCCCCAATGTCCGGACGACCGTCCGCTCGACCGGCCGTCCGCGCAGTCCGATGGTCGCGACGATGGCGACGGTCTGCCTGAACGCCACGGTCGCTTAGCTGCTCGTCACGGGCACCGGCCCCTTCCCCGAGCTCGGCGTCCCCGGCGCGGGTCTCGCCACCCTCGTCACCGCGACGCTCAAGGCCACGATCCTCGCGGTGCAGGTGTTCGGCCTCCACGGGATCGTCCGGTGGCAGCCACCCACGGGGTATGCGTCGTGGTGGAACGTCTGCCGGTCGCTCGTCGTGCTGGCTCTGCCGCTCGGCGTCACCGAGCTCTTCTGGACGTCCGGCACGTTCCTCTACAACGTCGTCTTCCAACAGATCGGCGACGATGCCCTCGCCGCTGCGCAGATCGTCAACATGCTCGAGGCGCTGTTCCTGGTCGGGAGCATCGGCTTGATGTCCGCGACGACGGCGCTCGTCGGCCGCGAGGTCGGTCGAGGCGACGCCTGCGGCGCGACGGCCTGGGGTGCGCCGCATCAAAAAGGCGCGCACGGTGACCGGAGTCGGGTTCGGCCTCCTCTACGGAGCTACCGCGCTGCTCGTGCCGTTCCTCTTCGCCGACACGACGGACGAGGTCCGCGCCGTGGCGTGCGCGGGCATCCTCCTGTATGCGGTCGCGCAAGTCGTCAAGGTCCGCAACATGATCCTCGGGGCCGGGGTGCTGCCGAGCGCCGGTGACGTCCGGGGCGTGATCAAGGGCGACGTCGTCGGAGCGTTCGGAGTCGGCCTGCCGCTCGCCGTGGTGCTCGGCCTGCACACGCGGCTCGGAGTACTGGGCGTCTTCGCGGCGCGCGTCGTCGAGGAGCTTGCCAAGGTGGTCATCTTCTCGCGGCGCACGAGGCAGGTCCACTGGGAGGCGTTGGCGGAACCATCGCGCACACCCGAGGATGTGTCCCCGCGGGTGGCCGGTGAGGTCGACGAGCTGACCGAGCCGGCCTAGCTGACTCCGGTCGGGGACGAGGCGTGCCGGACCGCGTGGTTGGCTGGCGTCGTGGACCCGAACGCTCCGGCCGTGGGCGTACTCCTGGCTGCCGGCGAGGGCCGGCGGATGGGCCGCCCCAAGGCGCTCATGCGAGACCCGGACGGGACATCCTGGTTGCTCAGAGCGGTACACACGCTCTCCGAGGGAGGCTGCTCACCCGTCGTCGTCGTCCTCGGCGCCCAAGCCGACCAAGCCGTGCCCCTCCTCGCCGAGCATGACGCGTCCGGACCTCCGGTGCGCTGGGTGGAGGCCGACGACTGGGCACAGGGCATGGGTGCCTCGCTCCGCCGCGGCCTTGAGGCTGTCCAGGACACCGACGCCAGCACCGCGGTCGTCACGCTCGTCGACTTGCCCGATGTGGGGGGCGACGTCGTCAAGCGCGTGGTCGCGGCGGTCGGTGACGACCCGCGCAGCCTCGGCCGGGCCGCATACCAGGGAACTCCCGGCCATCCCGTCGTCCTCGGCCGTGAGCACTGGTCCGGTGTGGCGACGGACGCGGCCGGTGACCGCGGCGCCCGCGACTACCTCGCGGCCCACGATGTGCTCCTCGTCGAGTGCGGCGACCTCGCGGGCGGGGTCGACGTGGACGCACCACCCGATGGTGTCCAAGACGGCTGGATGGGGTGATGATCGGGGAGTGGGGCGCGATGTGACATCTGCCGCCGACCGGCCGGGAGTGGTCGACCATGCGTGAGGTCCTGCCTGACCTGCTGCGCTGGTGGCGCCAGGGCGAGGCCGTCGGCGTCAGCACTGTCGTCGCCACGTGGAAGTCGGCGCCCCGCCAACCCGGAGCGTCGATGCTCGTCGGGCCCGAGGGCGAGGCGGTCGGCTCGGTCTCGGGCGGCTGCGTCGAGGGTGCGGTCTACGAGCTGGCCCAGCAGGTCGTGGACACCGGCACCCCCGCCCTGCAGCGCTACGGCGTCAGCGACGAAGACGCCCACGCCGTCGGCCTCACCTGCGGCGGCATCCTCGACGTCTGGGTGGAAACCGTCTCTCCGGAGACGTTCCCTGAACTCGGTGACGTCGCCGCCGACATCGAAGCCGGCCGTCCGGTCGCCGTGGCGACCGTCGTGGAACACCCGGAGCCGACCCGGCTGGGGCGTCGGCTTCTCGTGCGGACCGAGGACGACCCAGCACCACGCTCGGGTTCCCTCGGCAGCCCCCGTCTCGACGACGCCGTCACCGACGACGCGCGCGGGCTGTTGGCCTCCGGCCACAGCGAGACACTGACCTACGGCCCGGACGGGGAGCGTCGCGGCGAGGGGATGCGGGTCTTCGTCGACGTCCACGCCCCCGCCCCGCGGATGCTGGTCTTCGGGGCGATCGATTTCGCCGCCGCGTGCGCCCGGATCGGCAAGTTCCTCGGCTACAGGGTGACGGTATGCGACGCCCGTCCGGTCTTCGCGACCGCCAGCCGGTTCCCCGACGCCGACGAGGTCGTCGCGGACTGGCCGCACCGCTACCTCGCGGGCGAGGCCAAGGCCGGCCGCGTCGACGGTCGCACCGTGCTGTGCGTCCTCACCCACGACCCGAAGTTCGACGTCCCACTTCTGGAGGTGGCGCTGCGGCTGTCCGACGTCGCCTACATCGGTGCCATGGGGTCGCGCCGCACCCACGACGACCGCCTCGAGCGGCTGCGCGAAGCTGGTCTTACCGAGGGGGAGCTGACCCGCCTGGCCAGCCCCATCGGCCTCGACCTCGGCGCCCGCACCCCCGAGGAGACCGCGGTCAGCATCGCCGCGGAGATCATCGCGGTCCGCTGGGGCGGCCAGGGCTCCCGGCTCACCGACATCCGAGGACCGATCCACCACCCGACCCACCGCCTATCGGCGCCGGACGTCGAAGGCTCGGCGACCCATGCGCAAAGACCGCTGCAGGACGCCCACCCATCCAGCACGATCTGACGACCCGCCCTACTGCAAGGAGTCGACGATGAGGCGCATGATCAAGGCCGTGCAGGCTGCGGCAGGAGGTGCGAAGTGAAGGACGACCCCAGCAACGACACCGAAGCCGCGGATCCCGGTCCGGCCAACGGCTCCGGTCCGGCATCCGTGGAGGCGGCGGTGGGTTCGGAGGCCGCCGCTCCGGCGGAAATCGCCGCGTCGCCGCCACCCCGCTCGAACGTGGACAAGCCGGCCTTAGTGCGCGCCAGCGCCGGCGGTGACGCCGACGCGATCGATCTCGGCGCCACCGTGCTCCCCGTCCTGGCGAAGTCCTCCGCGCCGTACATCGCGGCCGCGGCAGTCGGGTTCCTCCTCGGCGTCCTCGTCGCCCGGAGCCGCCGGCGTTCATAGCATGGCGGGCTCTGTCACGCCGCCATGAGGTGGCCGGCAAGGGCCTGCGCGATCGGCTGCTTCGTCTGGCCGGAGAAGTACGTGTATGCGGGTGAGGGGTTCACCTCGAAGCAGTAGACCTGGCCGTCCGGCGTGATCTTCAGGTCGATGCCGGCGAACTCGAGCCCGAGGTCGGCGGTCAACGCGACGCATTGTTCGGCGACCTGGTCGTCGAGTTGGTACCCCTGGAGGTGAGCCGGCTCGTCGACCTGCGCCATCGCATACCGGTAATCCGTGGCCGTGGTCGTGATGGCTGTCGCGAAGACCTCCGCACCGACCACGTGGACGCGCACGTCGGTCCCAGGGACCCACGACTGGAACTGCACGGGGCAGGCTCGCAGAGAGCCGAGCCGTTCCACGTCCGCAGAAGCCATTGTCTGGACGATCGACCGGGCGCCGCTCGCCGATTTGTAGACGACCCGCGGATGCGTCTCGTAGAACTCACGCGCCTGATCCGGGTCGTTGGTCACCAGGGTCTCCGGGGTCAGCAGGCCGTGACGCGAGATGAGCTGGGCCTGGTACGGCTTGGAGCCGTTCGACGCCATCGCCGACGTCCGGTTGACCACGCGACCCGGGGCGACATCCAGCCAGGTTGTGAGATGGTCAGCAAGCGCCGTCCAGCGGTCTCGCCCAGGATCGTCGGGTTCGAGCCGTTGGTACTCGGGGATGTGCCGATGGTCCATCAGTCGCGCGTAGACGGCGCTGATCTCGCGCAGCGCGACGTGTCGACGCCCTGACCGCAGCACCCCGTCGACGATGCCGGCCCGGTCGACCGCGAAGGCGATGTCAGTGTCGGTCCCGTGGCGTTGGCTGAGGACGAGGACGTCGGCCCGCAGGTCGTGCAGGGCGTCGAGCGTCTCCTGTAGCGGCGGCTCCGACGGTATGCCCGCGACGAGGATCACGCTGACACCGGCTCCCGGGCCAGGAGGGTCGCGTGCAGGGCGTCCGCGAGGAGCGCGCCGCCCGGACGGAGGTCGGGCCACGGGGTGGCTCCTTCGAACGCCCATGTCGAGCCGTGCACGGCGAAGTCCAGGCCGAGCAGCCCGCTGCCGTGCCGCTCTGCTAGGGCCTGACAACCGAGGACCACGTCGCTCGGTACGTCAACGCCGGACGGCGCGACCACCACGCCACCGACGAGGAGAACCGTTTGGCGTCCGGTGATCTCGTCGGAGCCGCCCGAGCGGAACCCGACGCCGATGAGGCCGGACCGGCCGGCCGCCACCAGCCACTCTGCGGGCCGCCACCACGCACCGCTGAGGCCGCGCGGGTCGGCCCGTCCCACGACGACTCCGGGCAGCGCGAAGAGCAGGCTGGTCAAGACGGCGTGCAGCTCCGTGAGGACGTAGTCCCGATCTCCCTCGGAGGTGGCCGCCAGGTGGGCGCGGGGGAGCCGCACCACCCGGTTGAGGGTCCCGCGCAAGCCCGGTCCGAGAATGCTGCCGTCGGCGAGGCGCACGGCGACCGTCGAGCCGTCAGCGAAGAGCCGGTGCGTCAGGCTGGTGCTGTAGACGAGCTCCTCGGTAGTCACCACCCGGACCGGAAGCCCGCGACGGGTGAGCTCGTCCGCCGCCCACACCGCCGCGGCGTCCTCGGGACCGCAGAGCACCGCATACTCGACCGGGCGGCCCGGTGCGTTGCCCGGGGTCGGGACGATGTACAGGTCAGCCTTCGGCAAGGTTCTCTTTGCCGGCCTTGCCGTCGGCGGCGTCCTTGCCGTGCTTGGCCGAATCCGCCTGACCGTAGACGTCGGCCTCGCGGGCCAGCGCGCCGGCACCCAGGTCGGGCCGCAGGTCCGCGCCGATGAAGTGCGTCAGCGCCGCGACTGACTGCTCGAGCGCGGAGAGCCGCGCCTCGATGGCGCTACCCGCCCCAGGTACCGGGTCGATGACCACGCCGCCACCGCCGCCTTCGACCACGAAGTTCTTGCCGCCGCCGTCGACGAGGACGTTCTTGCCCTCGATGACCTCAACCTTCTCCTTGCGCTCCTTGACCTCAGCCTTCTCGTTCTTGAACTCCTTGCCCTCGTTCTTGTGCTCCTTGACCTCGATCTTCTCCTTGCGCTCCTTGACCTCAGCCTTCTCGTTCTTGAACTCCTTGTTCTCGATCTTGACGTCCTTGGCGTCCTTCACGGTGCTCTTGTCGAGCGCGAGGTTGCCCTTGACGTGGGCTTGGATGAGCGCCCGGAGGTCCGGTCGGTTGCCGATCCGCTGCGTCGCGGGCCGGCCCGGCTCGTCCTGCTGCGGCGATCCCGTCGCGCGGAGCCACGCGCGGGCGGTGGCCGGCGTCATCGGCGTCTTGCCGGCCGCCCGCAGCGCTCCCTGCAGAGAACCCAGCACGCCGACGACGATCGGCGAGGCGCTCGACGTTCCAGAGAACCGGTTGGTGTACCAGATCCGCGCGTCCCCGCCTCCCTGGAGGTCGCCGTAGCCGGTCGACGTGACTTCGCGGCCCCATCCTTGGGCGTCGATGAGGGCGCCGTAGTTGGAGAAGTCGAGCCGGGACCGGTCGGCGCCCCAGCTGACGCCGTGCGTCCCGGGTGGGGGAGCGCCGGCGCCGACGACGACGGCGCCCGAGTCGCGGTTCGACCGGTTGAACGGGTTGGTCCACGAGACCGGGAAGCCGGGCGGGCGCACGGAGTAGATCTGGTCGTCGAGGTTCTCCGCACCGTTCCCGGCGGCCTCGACGACGAGGATGCCGCGCGAGTTCGCGTACCGGATCGCGTCGAAGTCGTCCGGCCACCACTCGATGGCGATGTAGCCCAGCTGGTCGTCGCGGCCCTCGAAGTTGTGCCGGGGTCCCGCTCGGTGGATTTCGAGCAGGATGATGTCACCGGCGCCCAACCGGTCGGCCGCGCTGCGGATCGTCGCGGCTGTGGGACCCGAGAACGCCGCACCGCGGATGAACGCGTCAGGGCAGATTCCGGTGATGCCGAACGCGTTTCGGTCGCCGCTGATCTCCCCGATCACCGCGGTGCCGTGGTTGGTGTCGGTGCTGCCGGTACCGACGACGATGCCGCCCTGGCCGACCGTCAGGTCCTCGTGGTCGAACCGCCAGCCCCACTCGCAGTCGACGATGCTGACACCGGCGCCGCCGCCGCCCGGCCAGGTCCACGCATACCGCGCGTCGACCCCGCCCGGTGCCGGCTCGAGGTACAACTGGTTGCCGACGAAGTCGGGGGTGCTCGGTGGCGCGTCCTCAGGCGAGGGTTGCATGTCGTTGAGGACGGGCGGCTCTCCGGCCGGCTTGACGTATGCGGCTTGCACGCCTTCGGTGCCGGCCAGCTCCTCGGCGAGGTCAGCGAGGTCGCCCTCGGGAGCCTCCACGTGGTAGTAGACCGAGAGATCAGGCACGGGACCGATCGCCGACGGCGCGAGCTGGCGCGCCTCCTGCCGCACCCGCTCCTCGGGACCGAACAGCGGCCGCAGGGTGACCGCGGCGCGCGACACCACCCGGTTGAGCGCTCTGGTGTCCGCCCCACCGCCCGACTCGACACCGCCGACCCCGATCCGCAAGGCAGCCGCCGGGTCGGCGATGACGATCAGTTCCGGGACGCCGTAGGTCGACGCGCGAGTGGTGGACTCGCGGCGCGGGCCGGACCGGGCAGCAGCCTTCGCGGAGCTGGTGCGGGCGGACGTGCGCTTCCTGGGTGGCATCCGATCCTCCGGTTCTCGTGGTGGGAGACCGTTACGGCGGTCCCTGGTCGGGCGTCACGTACGCCGCGGTGACGCCTGGTATCTGGAGCAGCTGCGTGTCGAGGTCCTCCGAATGGCCCTCCATCGCTGTCTCGGCCGAGAACCAGACCGTGGCTTCCCGGTCGGCGGTGTCCGGGTCGGCGCCGCCGCGGTCGGATGCGAGCGGATCGAGGGAGCGGGGGCTCTGGGGCGCGAGGTCGACGTGCGCTCTCGCCGCGATGTCGCGCAGGCGGGTGGCCTCCGTGGTTCGGTCACCACGGAGGAGGGCGCGCGCCAACGTCGCGGTCAGTCCGACGATCAGGTGGGCCATGCTCGCCTCCGAGTCGAACACGCGAGGGTCCGCCAGCGGGGCGCCTCCGTGGATGACCCACTGTCGATGCTAGCGACGCGGTAGAGCCGCTGTGATCGGAATGCCGGAAGCCCGTGCCGTGCCGCCGCCTATCATCGCCGGGTGGATGTGGCGCGGTTCGGCGTTCGCGTCGCCACCGGGGTCCGGGACGTGCTCACTGGTGCAGAAGCGCTGAAAGCCCTTGACCGCAACGGGTTTTGGGCCGTGGTCAGGACGTTCGATGGTCAGCTGACCGCTGTTCGCTTTGCGAACGTGAGCCACAACCCGCCGAGACCTCGTGCCCTTTGGCGCGGTCTGGATGGCGGGTGGCGGTCGTCGCTGGGGGCGGACGCATACCGGTCCGCAGTCGCCGAGATCCGCGAACGGATCGCCGCTGGAACCGTGTACCAGGCGAACTTGTGCCGCATTCTCGAGCACGACCTCGACGAATCCGCGGATCTCGACGGGCTCGATGTGCTGCTGCGAAAAGGCAATCCAGCACCGTATGCGTGTCGTATCCGTGTCGACGCTGCCGGGCTCGACATCGTCTCG
>DATLPT010000141.1:0-14285 GCA_035535635.1 Lapillicoccus sp.
GAGGCAGTTGACTCCGACCGCCACGACGCACGGGACCGCCGACGCCACCGCGACGGCGTCGCGGAGCGGCTGGCCGGCGGCGGTCCGGCCGTCCCGGCTGGAGAACGAGAACCACGCTGGCAGCCCGACGTCCTCGAGCAAGCCGACGAGGACCTCGGCCTCGTCGACGTCTGGGATCGTCTCGACGGCCAGCAGGTCTGGTCCGGCCGACGCCAGCAGCTCGAGGCGAGGCCCGTGGAAGTCGCGCAGCGTAGCCCCCGACACGCCGTACCGGCCCCGGTACTCGGAGCCGTCGGCGAGGTATGCGCCGTACGGGCCAACTGACGCTGCCACCCAACGCTGAACTCCGTCGTCGGTGAGCTCGTCGCGCACCGTGCGAGCGAGGCCGACACTCCGCACCAGCAGCGCCGCGGCCTCCTCGCGCGAGAGGCCCTGGCCGACGAATCCGGGGACGCTGGCCTGGTAGCTCGCCGTGGTGGCCACCTGTGCGCCCGCTCGGTAGTAGCGCCGGTGCACCTCGGCCACCGCGTCCGGCGAGTCGCGGAGCAGGCGAGCCGTCCAGAGCGGGTCACTCAGGTCGTAGCCGAGATCCTCGAGCGCGTTCGACATGCCGCCGTCGAGGACCACGGCGCTTCCCGGCCGGTCGATCTCGGCGAACGGCGAGGCGAGCGACACGCACCCATCCTCCCCCCGGCTGCCCTCCTTCCAGACTCACGTTGTTGTCGATGTCACCGGCTGAAGGACCGGAATTTCGACAACAACACGAGTCTGGAAGATGAAAGGGCCCCTGCGGGGCGTTCAGGCGACGGCCCCGTCGACCTCCGGGCGAACCGGGACTCCGAACGAGGTTGGAGAGGCGACCGTGAACCCCAGGTGGGCGTGGTCACGGGCGAGGGACCGCACGTAGTCGACCTGCTCGAGATGCGGGATGCCCATCGAGAAGTGGCTCTCGTGGCCGGAAAGGGCCAGCAACGCGGTCTCGGCGAAACACGCATATGCCCGTCCGTCCGGCAGGCCGAGGTTGCCGCCGCGGATCTCGAGGGACGGGATCGACACGACGCCACCGTCGAGGATCCGGACGTCGGGCCGAGTGCGAACCAGCTCGGTCGTCGTGCCGCGCGGTTGCGTGGCGTCGAGGACGACGGCGTCCTCGCCGAGGTGCTGCGACTCGAGGACTGAACCGGCGAGTGTGGCCAGAAGCACGACGACGTCTGCGGAACGGGCGTCGTGCGGGTCGGTGCTGGAGCGCACGGCAACCCCACGACCGGAGAGGTTGCAGCGCAGCGAGTCGAGGCGGCGTTCGTTGCCGGCCACGAGGATCACCTCGTCTGCGTCGCGGTTCCGGGCGAACATCTTGGCCACCGTGCTGCCGACGCTACCCGTGGCGCCGACGATTGCGACGCGCCCGGCCCTGGTGCTGGCGAGGAGGTCGCGGGCCTGGTCGTGGACGATCGCCGCCGTGAAGGCGTTGCCGTTGGTGACGGCGACGTCGGTGCGGTTCCGCAGAAATACGCCACCGGCGGTGACAGAAGCCGTGAGCGCGCCGAGGCCGACCACCGACGCGCCCAGGCCCACCGCGTGGTCGATGGCTCGGGCGACTCGGTTTCGGGCCTCCGTCGGCTGGGCCAGCATGTGCCGATCGCCGTACGGAACGACGACGACGTGTCCCAGGTGGCTGCCGCCGATGTTCACCGAGGCCGTCGTCACCGGAGGCACGGGCAGGCGGCGCAGGGCGACGTCGTACAACCGCTCGGGTACGAGGCCCAGGGGCTTCGCGACGCGGGCCAGGTCCTCGGCGAGACGGGCCCGCGGGTGGACGAGGAAGGCCAGGCGGCTGGAGTGGTTCACGGAGCACCTCGAGCGTGATCGGCCCGGGTTCTCCGGGCGCTGACCACAAAGAGGCAGGCAGGTATGCGGTGATACGGGGCCCTCGCCCGAGGGGTTCAGTCCTCGAACGCCTCCGGCGGCGGGCAGCTGCAGACCAGGTGGCGGTCGCCGTAGGCGCCGTCGATCCGGCCCACCGGCGGCCAGTACTTGTCCGGCGCGTCCACGCCGACGGGGAAGGCTGCCGACGCCCGGTCGAACGGGTGGTCCCACTTCTCGGCGAGGGAGCGAGAGGTGTACGGGGCGTGCCGCAGCACCGAGTCAGTCACGGAAACCTCACCGCGGCCGACCGCGTCGATCTCCGCGCGGATGGCGATCAGCGCGTCGCAGAACCGGTCGATCTCGCCCTTGTCCTCGCTCTCGGTCGGCTCCACCATGAGCGTGCCCGCGACCGGGAACGACATCGTCGGCGCGTGGAACCCGTAGTCGATGAGCCGCTTGGCGATGTCGTCCACGCTCACACCGGTCTCGCGGGTGATGCCGCGGACGTCGAGGATGCACTCGTGGGCCACGACGCCCTCGTGCCCGGAGTAGAGCACCGGGTAGGAGTCGCGCAGCCGCGCCGCGATGTAGTTCGCGTTCAGGACGGCCACCTCGGTGGCCCGAGTGAGGCCGACGCCGCCCATCAGCCGCACGTAGGCCCACGAGATCGGCAGGATTCCCGCCGAGCCGTAGGGCGCCGCGGAGACCGGGCCCACCCCGGTCGCCGGACCGGCCTCAGGGGCCAGCGGGTGGTTCGGCAGGTACGGCGCGAGGTGCGCGCGCACGCCCACCGGCCCTACGCCCGGCCCTCCCCCGCCGTGCGGGATGCAGAACGTCTTGTGCAGGTTCAGGTGCGAGACGTCGGCCCCGAACTTGCCGGGCTGCGCCAGCCCGATGAGCGCGTTGAGGTTGGCTCCGTCGACATAGACCTGCCCACCGGCGTCGTGGACCAGCTCGCAGAGCTCACGAATGGTGTCCTCATAGACCCCGTGCGTCGACGGGTACGTCACCATGGCCACGGCGAGGTCATCACGATGCTGGTCGACCTTGGCGCGGAGGTCGGCCATGTCGATGTTGCCGCTGGCGTCGGTGCCGACCACGACGACCTTGAGGCCGGCCATGACCGCCGACGCGGCGTTGGTGCCGTGTGCGCTGGCGGGGATGAGGCATACCCGCCGGTGGTCCTGGCCGAGCGACTGGTGGTAGGCGTGGATCGCCAGTAGCCCGGCCAGCTCACCCTGGGAGCCGGCGTTCGGCTGGAGGGACACGGCGTCGTAGCCGGTGATCTCACAGAGCCAGGCGGACAGGTCGGCCACGAGGCTGCGGATGCCCTCCGTCTGCGTCGGGGGCGCGAATGGGTGCAGGTTCGCGAACTCGGGCCAGGTGATCGCGACCATCTCGGTGGTGGCGTTGAGCTTCATCGTGCAGGAGCCGAGCGGGATCATGCCGCGGTCGAGAGCGAAGTCGCGGTCGGCCAGGCGGCGCAGGTACCGCAGCATCGCCGTCTCACTGCGGTGGCTCGAGAAGACCGGGTGGGTCAGGTAGTCCGACGTCCGCGTCGCCCCGTCCCACCACTGCGGGTCACCGTGGGCGGCGATCGGTTCACCACCGGCCACGCCGAACGCGCCCCACACGGCCAGCAGGTCCTCGCCGGTGGTCGTCTCGTCGGTGCTAATCGACACCGTGTCGTCGTCGACGCGATGGAGGTTGACGCCCCGCGCCACCGCCTCCCGAAGCACGTCGTCGGCCTGGCCCGGCACCCGGACGGTCACCGTGTCGAAGAACGCTCCGTTGAGGACCTCGACGCCACCCTGGCGGAGACCCTCGGCGAGCGCCGACGCATACCCGTGCGTGCGACGCGCGATTGCGGCGAGTCCAGCGGGGCCGTGCCAGACCGCGTACATGCCGGCCATCACTGCGAGGAGGACCTGCGCGGTGCAGATGTTGGACGTCGCCTTCTCGCGCCGGATGTGCTGCTCGCGGGTCTGGAGCGCGAGCCGGTATGCGGGGTGGCCGGCCGAGTCGACGGAGACGCCGACGAGGCGGCCGGGCAGTTGCCGCTCCAGCCCTTGCCGGACGGACATGTAGCCGGCGTGCGGGCCGCCGAAGCCCATGGGGACGCCGAACCGTTGGCTGGTGCCGACGGCGATGTCGGCGCCCCACTCCCCCGGCGGTGTGACGAGGGTCAGGGCGAGGAGGTCGGCCGCGGCCGTGACGAGGGCGCCGTGCTCGCGAGCGGCGGCGGTGAGCGAGCGGAAGTCGCGCAGCTCGCCGTCGGCGCCGGGGTACTGGACGACGACACCGAAGACGTCGCGGTCGCCGGCCGCCGCGCGGAGGGCCTCGACCCCGTCGACCCCGCTGATCTCGGCGACGACGATCTCGATGCCCAGCGGCAGCGCCCGGGTGCGGGTCACGGCGATGGACTGTGGGAGGGCGTGCCGGTCGACGAGCAGGACGGCGTCGGCAGGACTCCTGGACGTGCGCCGCATCAGCGTCATCGCCTCGGCGACCGCGGTGGCCTCGTCCAACAGAGACGCCCCGGCGACGGGGAGCCCGGTGAGGTCGCTGACGAGGGTCTGGAAGTTCAGCAGTGCCTCCAGCCGGCCCTGGGAGATCTCCGGCTGGTACGGCGTGTACGCGGTGTACCACGAGGGGTTCTCGAGGACGTTGCGCTGCACGACAGCCGGAGTGACCGTGCCGTAGTAGCCGAGCCCGATCATTGAGCGCATGACCGTGTTGAGCTGGGCCAGGCCCCGCAGCTCGCGGACCACGGCAGACTCCGACGGGGCGGCGTCGAGGCGCAGGGCGCGCTGTGAGCGGATCGCGGTCGGGACGGCGAGGTCGATGAGCGCGTCCAGCGAGGGCTGGCCGACGACCTCCAACATCTCGGCGACGTCGTCCGGCGAGGGGCCGATGTGGCGTTCGACGAAGGGCGCGGGATGGCTGGTGTCGACGTGCAGCGGCCTCTCCGAGTCCTCGGCGGCGGTCGTCTCGAGCGTCGTGGTCGACTCGGCGGTCTGGGTCACGGGTCAGGCTCCTGGAGGTCGCTGCGGTGACAGCACGGTAACCCCCTCTGTCGCACACCCTCGTGACTCCAGAGTCGCCTCGCCCGCACAGTCCTGGCGCCTGAGAGGTTCCGGGGTGTTGCCCCTTCGGCGCCCCGGCTGACGATCATGACCGTCCCGGGGGCTCTCCCGTGCGGGTTGTTCGCGGCAGGGCTCAATCTACCAGCGCGGGTATGCCGGTTGGCCCCCGGTTCGGGCATCCGGGTCCGGGCGGTTCAGAACGAACCGGGAGAAAGCGTCAGGAGATGCGCTGCGCGCGACGCGCGCTCAGTTCGTCGCCCGGGTGGGCGGCCGGGACCTCGTCCTCCGGCCGCTCGCTCGGAAGCTCCGCGAGGGAGCCCTCGACCTCGCGCCAGACGCGCCCGACGGCGATCCCGAAGACGCCTTGGCCGCCCTGCAGCAGGTCGATAACCTCGTCGGCCGAGGTGCACTCGTAGACGCTGGCGCCGTCGCTCATCAGGGTGATCTGGGCCAGGTCCTCGACGCCGCGTTGGCGCAGCACCTGGATGGCGCCGCGGATCTGCTGGAGTGACACGCCCGCGTCGAGCAGCCGCTTGACCACCTTGAGGACGAGGATGTCGCGAAAGCCGTAGAGCCGCTGCGTCCCGGACCCGGTGGCGCTGCGCACGGAGGGCTCGACGAGGCCGGTCCGGGCCCAGTAGTCGAGCTGCCGGTAGGTGATGCCGGCCGCGCGGCAGGCGGTCGGGCCTCGGTAGCCGATGTCCTCGCTCAGCTCGGGGAGGTCGTCATCGAAGAGCAGGCCCTGGGCGGCCGCCGGGACGTATCCCCGACTGGTCCGGCGCTCGTGCGCGTCTCCCGTGGCGGCCACGATGTCCTCCTGAGCGGATGTTGGGCTGTTCTTCGAGTGTCCGTACCACGCCGTGGTCGGGCGGACTACGCCTGAAGTTACACGGCGGTGTTTCGAGGCTGACCTTCCGACGGTAGGGCGTCGCCAGCCTCGGGTCAATCACCGGTCGACGGTGAGCCCTTCGGCGTGTCGCCCTTCAGCACATACCCTCAACCTGAAGTCGACCCTTAGGTCTCCCGAGTGTTGCCTTCCTCGCCCGGGTCGACGTGCGGGTTCTCGAAGTCCTCCGCTGAAACGTGGTCGAGGAACTCGCGGAACTTCTCGACCTCGTCGTCCTCCTCCGGTGTGAGCGCGACGCCGGCTTCCTCCAGCACCGCCTCGGCCACGACGATCTCGGTCTCCGTCCGTAGGGCCAGGGCGATCGCATCGGACGGTCGGGCGCTGATCTCGCGCGACCCGTCGATGACGAGGATGGCGTAGAAGACCTTGTCCCGGAGCTCGACGATGCGGACCTGCGTGACCCGGTGGCCCAGCTCCTCGATGACGTCTTTCATCAGGTCGTGCGTCAGTGGCCGAGGCGGTTCGACGCCCTGCTGCGCGTAGGCGATGGCGGTGGCCTCGGCGGCACCGATCCAGATCGGCAGGTAGCGCTCGCCGCCCCGCTCATGGAGCAGCACGATCGGCTGGTTGGTGGGCTTCTCGACCCGCACCCCGAGGACGTCGACGGGCTTCACTCGTCACACGTTACTTGCCTCTGCACGGCTTCGTCAGCCGGGGCCCGCCGGGCAATTGGCGAATTGCCGCGCCAAGTCGCCGGATCCGCTCACCCGTGGCGTAGCCCGGAGCGGACCAGGGCGGTGTGCAGGGCGACGCACAGACGGAGGACCTCGGGCGTCGGGTCTTCGGGAACCGGGACCTCGCCGCGCGGCAGTCGGCCCGCGGCTGAACGGGCCGGCCGCACGATCTGCTGGACCAGCCCGATCTCGCGGTCGGCGGCGGTCCGGAACGGCCGCAGGTGCCGGGGCTCGACCCCGTATGCGGCCAGCGCCACCGCCACGCGCGCGACGGCCAGCGCGTCGTCGTCGAAGTGGCCGCGGGAGTCGGCGCGCACCAGGCCGTAGGTCTCGAGGGCGTCGAGGGTGGAGCGGTCGAGCCCCGCCGCCTCACGCAGCTCCCGGGCGGTCAGGCGGAGGACCGGCGGCGCGGCCAGCTCCGTGGCGGTCGGAACGTCCGGGTCGGCCGTCGGGTCGGGCACTCGGGGGCGGGCGTCCGGATCATCGGGCTCACTGGCCTGGAGGCCCCGGTCCATCGCGTCGAGCGCGTCTCGGATCACCTTCAACGGCCAGAACCGGTCACGCTGCGCGGTGAGGATGTATCGCAGCCGTTCGACGTCACGGTCGCTGTAGGTGCGGTACCCAGCCCCGGTGCGGTGCGGCGTGACCAGCCCCTCCGCCTCGAGGAACCGGATCTTGGAGATCGTGAGGTCCGGAAAGTCGGCCGCCAGGGCGGCGAGGACCCCGCCGATGGTCCGAGTCCCGGGCGTGGCGCCCTCGACGACCCGTCCGCTGCCCGGCTCCGTCGCCGTTCTGGAGGCGCCTGCGGCGCCGGGTCCCCGTCCGGCGTCGAAGGGCCGCACTACTGACGCTGGCCCGCGTAGAAGACGAGGCGGAATTTGCCGATCTGGACCTCGTCACCGGTCCGCAGCTGGGCGTGGTCGACCAGCTCGCGGTTGACATAGGTGCCGTTGAGCGAGCCGACGTCACGGACCGCATACCCGTCGTTCTCCTGGACGAAGACCGCGTGCTTGCGCGACACCGTCACGTCGTCGAGGAAGATGTCACTGTCGGGATGCCGGCCCGTGGTGACCTCCGCGTCGTCGAGGAGGAACCGGGCGCCGGTGTTGGGACCACGCAGGACGACGAGCAGCCCGGTGCCGGGTCGGAGCGCGTCGATGGTGGCCTGGTCCTCGGCCGACAGGCCGCGCGCATCCAGCTCGACGGACTCGTGTCCGGTGCCGACGCCCTGGAAGCGCATCGTGGTCGAGTCGCCCTGCCGGCCGGCCGGAGGCGTTGTCTTCGCCGTCGTGTCCGGGGCCTCGGTGGGGCTGGCCTCGGGCTCGTGGTCCGTCATGGCCGCATCTCCTTCGTCACTGCGCAGAACCCTAGTGGATCCCCCTCCCCCTGCCGACGGCGGTTGGACGCCTCCGTCTGCCAGCGAGTCTCGTGCCCTCGCGAGTCGCGGTCAAGCAGCGACCGAAGCGGATCCGCCCGCACTCAGCCGAGACCGTCGCGGTATGCGGCAGCGTCCAGCAGCCCGCCCAGGCCCTCGGCGTCCGAGGGGCGCAGCTCGTACATCCAGCCGTCGGTGTAGGGCGCCGTATTGACCAGCTCCGGGGCGCCGTCGAGCGCGGAGTTGACCGCCGTGACCTCCCCAGACAGGGGCGCATAGAGGTCGCTCACCGACTTCGTGGACTCGACCTCGCCGCACGTGTCGCCGGCGGTCACGGTGTCGCCCACGCCGGGAAGCGACACGTAGACGACGTCGCCGAGCGCGTTCTGGGCGTAGGACGTGATCCCCACCCGCACGGTGCCTCCGTCGAGCTCGTCCACCCACTCGTGGTCGGCGGTGTAGCGCAGTTTGTCGGGGTACTCCAGCTCGCTCATCGCGCTCGCTCTCAGGACGGGTGGGAACCGGACGAGGTAATCACTTCGTCGTCGTTGGGCTGCTCGAGGCGCTCGACGGGCTCGCCGCCGGCGTACCCGCCTCGGGGACGGGCTGAGCGTAACGAGGCGTTCGCGGCGACTGCAACGCGTCGATCCGCACCGTGTCGAGCTGCTCCACGGTGGCCGTGGCCTCCGCGCGGCGCAGCGTCTCGACGATGCCGCCGGGAATGTTGAGCGCCGACGCCATCGTCGCCTTGTCGCCGATGGCGAGCACGGTGAACGGCCGCGTCATCGGCTGCCCGTCGACCTGGATCTGGCCGCCGGACGAGGAGAACCACGAGCTGGCGACCACCCGGTTCGCGCCGTACTGCACCACCTCAGCGCCGGCATCGCGCAGCTCCTGGAGCAGGTCGAGCATCATGGCTGAGGTGACCTTCTGGCCCGGATCGGCGATGGTCACCTTGATGCCCGGTCCTTGGGCGGGCGCCGTCCCGGCGAGCAACCGCAGCGCCTCGAGCTGCTTGGTGGCCTGGTCGATGGCTGCCTGGCTCGTGTTCGCGCCGCTCGTCAGGGCATCACGTTGGGCCTGGAGCTCCCGGACCTGCTCGTCGAGCCGCGTCGAGCGCTGGCTGACGTCGTCGAGGACCCGGACGAGGTCGTCCTGCCGCATGCTCTCGAGCCCGGACTCCTGCGTCTGCTGGACCTGCGTGGCGATCGCGAAGCCGAGCGCCAACGCGAGCACCGCCCCGAGCACCTGCGCCTTGGTGCTGCGAGGCGCGCCGGCCCTGGCGAGCCGCCGCCAGGGCGACGCGCTGCTCGGCGTGGGCGTCGCGGCCGGTGGCGGGGTCGGGTCGTTCTTCTGGTCGGGCATCGCTCAGGCCTTGAAGAGGTGGCGCCGGATGGACGCCACGTTGGAGAAGATCCGCACGCCGAGGACGACGACGACGCCGGTGGACAGCTGCGTGCCGACGCCGAGCTGGTCCCCGAGGAACACGATGAACGCCGCGACGACGACGTTCGACAGGAACGACACGACGAACACCTTGTCGACGAAGATGCCGTCGAGCACCGCTCGCACACCGCCGAAGACGGCGTCCAGGGCGGCGATGACGGCGATCGGCAGATAGGGCTGCAGCCCCACCGGCACCGACGGATGCAGCAGCAAGCCGGCGAGGACGCCGACGAGCAGACCGATGGCGGGGATCATGAGCGGGATGCCTCCGTGCTGGGAGTCGTGCCGCCCGAGGGCGAGCCGGTGGTCGGCGAGACCGGGACGGCGGAGCTCAGCGGCAGCGAGGGGCTGCGCGGAGCGTCCACTCGAGACGGGGTCGTGATCGTCGACGGGATCGCGTAGTTGTCGCCGAGGGATTTCAGGTATGCGCCGGACGCCGAGCTCGCGAAGGCGGTTTGGAGCTCACGGCCGTCGCCGACCGCGGTGATGGCGTAGGGCGGGCTGAGCGGGCGGTAGTCGACGAGGATGGCGTCCCCGGCGAACCGGATCGACGACCGTGACGTCAGCCGCTGACCGTTGATCGACATCGCCTCCGCGCCCGCCTGCCAGAGCCCGTTGCAGAGGACCTGCAGGTCGAACGAGGTCACCCGGCCCTTGGGAAAGCCGCCGGCGTCCCGGGGGTCTCCGCTGCCGCTCTGCGTGCGGGCATCCGGTGCGTCGTCGACAGTGAGAACGAGTCCCGGTCCGGTCACGGCCACCTCACCCGTGAGCAACCGCAGCCGGTCCAGCTCGGCCGACAGCTGGGACGCCTGGGAGGACAGTGCCGCCGACTGGGCGTCCTGGATCTGCTGGCCGAGTGCGCTCACCTCACGGGCCAGCTCGTCGCCACGGGCCTGGCGCGCCTCCACCTGCTCGATGAGCTGCTCTTTCTCGCGCGATGCCGTGGTGCCCACGGGTCGGAGCGCGAACGCTGCGGCGACAAGGAGGAAGCCGATGACGATGGCGGCCACGAGGACGAGCGGGCTGCGCAGCGACGTGCTGGCCGGCAGCCCTTCCGCCTCGCGGCGGGCGGCGGCCACGGCGTACGAGGGATCCAACGGCCGGTCCATGAGCTGCTGCAGCAGGCTCATCGAGCCGCCGAGCGGGCGTCGGCCGTCGCTGTGGAAGCCCGGCTCGGGTGGGCCCGGGTCGGGCGGCGGCATACTCATGGCGCCCTCCTCGCTGTCCCCGGCGTCGCGGAGCGAGCCCGGATCACGGAGGTGGCTTGGATCGCGTACAGCACCGCCGCCAGCCAGTAGAGCGTCACGCCCCACCACGCGAAGGCCCACCCGACCGGCCGCGCGATCTCGCCGACGGAACCTTCGACCGTGCTGAGCAGAAGGATCGGGAAGGCGTAGAGCAGGTTGAACGTGGCCGCCTTGCCGACGAAGTGGACGGGCAGACCGGTCTGGCCGACTCGCTTGAGCAGCAGCATGACGACGCCCATGAACAGGTCGCGCGCGACAAGGACGACCAGAAGCCAGAGCGGGATGATGTCGCGCAGCGTGAGCGCGATCAACGTGGTGAGCACGTATAGGCGGTCGGCTATGGGATCGAGGAGCTGGCCCAGGCGCGAGACGAGGTGGAACCGGCGGGCGATCTTGCCGTCGAGATAGTCGCTGATCCCGGACAGGGCCAGCACCACGAAGGCCCAGACGTCCTGGTGGGCGAAAAGCAGCCAGAGGAACACCGGGACGCCGACGAGGCGGAGCGCGGACAGCACGTTGGGCACGGTGAGGACGCGGTCGCTCACCTCATCGGTCGTCGGGCTCGGAGTCCGTTCCCCCTCGCTCACCCCGGAAGCCTAATCGGGTACGACGCGCGTGACCCTCACCGTCGCCGGAACCGCCGGTCGACGGTCCACCCGCCACCGCCGACGCCGGCGAAGGCCAGTCCGACCGCCGCCAGCAGCAGCTCGAGCTCGCCCGCGAACCCTTCTTTGCCGTCGGTGAAAACGCTGCCGCTGCGCCAGACGACGTAGACCAGCGCCCCGACCGCGATGAGAACGATTCCGAGGCCGGCGACCCGCACGGCGATGCCGAAGATCAGCGCGATGGCGATCGCCACTTCGCAGACGCCGACGACGAAGGCCATCGTGTCTGCGTACGGAATGCCGTTCTGGGCGAAGTTCGCGCGCGTCGCGTCGAGGTGCTGAAGTTTCTGCAGTCCGTGGATCCCGAAGATGCCCGCCATGACGAGGCGAAGGATCAGGAGGGCCAGGGCGCCGTCGAACCGGTCGACGACGTGGCGCATCTTCGCCGGGCGTTCCTTCTCCGGTTGCTCCCACTCGGTCTGGCTCACCGGAGTTACCCCGAAGGGACGCAGCGGAGCGGTGCGATTGGGGTCGGGCTCGTCGCGGTCTTCGCGGCTGAGATCGTGGTCTTCATTGGTGCCGCGTTCGGGCAACATGCTGCTCAAGGCAACCTCCTGGCCGTCCCGGACCTTACCCGACCACTTGGCCCGAGGTCCGTTGTTCGCGGATGGAGGCGTGGCCGACTTGCGCTCAGCGGGCCGACCAGGACGACCAACGGGTGACCTCGATCCTCAGAACCGGGCCCGGAGGTCGCTGCGCCTGGTATTGCGGATACTTCGCGACGAGCGCTTCGAGCCCGGCGGCGGCGTCCTCGACGTCGAGGATCGTTGCAACGCCGTCCGCGCGCACCCACCAGAGTGTGGACCAGTCTTCGCCGTAGACGTCGACGAGCAGGCTCACCCTTGGGTGGGCGCGGACGTTGTCGAGCCGACGGAGAGCGGTGGTCGACTTCGGCTTGGCGTCGACGGCGGTCCACACCATGCCGCCGATCAGCGCGAAGACGACGGGCACGAGGTGCGGTGTGCCGTCCTCGTTGGTGGTGGCGAGCCGGGCCACCCTCGCCGCGCCGAACTGCTCCTGCGGATCGTTGAGCCTCGGGCTCACCGGCGATTCAGATCTCGCTGACGCACCGGTACACCTACCTGTTCATCATCAGCGTCTCGGCGCTGATGATGCCTTTCCCCAATGCATACCGCGTTGTTGAGCCAGGCGTACCGGTCGTCCTCGCTCGCGAACTGGACCATCAGCAGCTGCCGACCAACCTCCTCTCCTTCACGGTCGACGAAGACGGTCCGGCCGGTCGGGTCGAACAGGACCTCGCCGCCGTCCTCGGTGGCGACGACACCGCGCGCGTTCCGGAGCATGGCGCCGTCACCGCGGCGGGTCGGCTGGTTCGACCATTGCGCGATGCCGCTGAGCCGCTCGCCCTTCACTCGATCGTCGCCGACGCCCCAACCAGAGCCGGACTCGTTGCCATACGGCCGCGCGAGGTGGAAGTCGCTCGTGTAGTGCAGGTCCAACGCGCAGAGCGGGTCCAGGCGCACACGGCCACCGTATGCCTCGGACGACCTGTCGCGGTCATCATCGCCCGTGCGGCGGATGCTGAAGCAGCCCTCCGAAGCCGTGGATCTCAACCGAGACTTCCAGGCTGCGGAGGATGGACCAGAGCAGGACTTGGTTCGCCTCGAGGACGAGTCGACCGTGCTTGTCCTCCAGCTCCTGGACGGCGTCTGCTGCCCGAAAGCCGTTGCCGCCGAGGACCACGGCTTCGGCACGGTCACTCACATGCTGCGAGACCCACTCCACGACCATGGGCGGCTCGATCTGGTCTGGGCCGTTGGGAAGGTCAGCCAGGAGCGCATCGACCACGTCGAATCCCTGGCTCTGGAAGTACTTGGCACCGAACTGGTTCTGCTCGTGTCCGAACCATGGCGGGTGAACGAGGCTGATGCGCTCGATGCGGTGCGACCGCAGCGCCTGCACCGCTGACGCGGATGTAGCGCAGACCGGTACGGCCCATCGAGCACGAAGCCGCTCCACGAGCGCCGATTCGGCGTCGTAGCCGATGACATAGGCGGAGCTCGTCGACGCCCAGGCGAGCACATCAAACGAACCAGCTGGGAGCCCCGTGGCCGCCTCGTCTAGCGCCTCCGGCGTGGCCAGCGCCCGCAGTTCCTCAGACGTGGCTGGCCGCCCTCCCTCGCTGGGTCGCCAGGAGGGCGGCATCTGAATCCGGGACATCTGGACGCGGACATGCTCCGGCGCAATAAGGGGGAACTCGGCATCCGGTCCTGCCGCGGCGTGGGGTGTCAGCACCCCTACGGTGATCACACCGCTCCTGCTGGCTGGCTCGTCGTCTCCACGCCTCGACGCTCGCAGCCAGGGCGGCGGATATCAACGGCGGTTCGCAGAATTGACGCCGGTCGCGTCGGTCAGCGATGGCCGATGTCGAGTTGCGCGAGCCTTACCTGCGACGAAGGGGCATGTTCCCCGTTGAGTCCCTCGGGTGCCGGCGTGGTGTCCCCGTCAGGCTCGGACGTGTCCCTCAGCGACGCCGAGGAGTTCCTCATCGAGGCGGGCAGGGCTCCTCGTGGTGGAGGAACGTCGGCGTCTAGCCACGCCGTGGCGTTGCCAGCTCGGGAGCTCGATGGCGCCGCGACACCCTCTCCCGCCCGCGGCGCCATCGCTGCCCCGTTACGAGTCTTGGCTCCGTCTCCTCGGGGGTCGGGATGGCGTCACCGTCGGGTCACCGCCAACATGGGACGCGCCGTTACCTGTGCGCGCCCGTCGCCTCAATCCCGGAGGGGCTCAAGGAGATTTTCCGTCGGTAGTCGAAAAACGTAGAACGGTCGAGGACATCGAGAAACCGCTCGTCCATTAGCGCAATCATCCCTAGCACATTGGGCATTGCGTGGGGCTTACCGTTGTGAATCCACATGGGCCGGAACCCGAATCGT
This sequence comes from Lapillicoccus sp., assembly GCA_035535635.1. Lineage (GTDB taxonomy): Bacteria > Actinomycetota > Actinomycetes > Actinomycetales > Dermatophilaceae > Lapillicoccus. The sequence continues at coordinate 14,164 of DATLPT010000141.1, forward strand.
GGTTGCATACTTTGATAGGGCACATACTCGGGGTAATAGGGCATCTCGGCGATAACGCGTCCGGGTTCGATGGGTCCCGTGTGCACGGTCGGCTCGGGTTGCCCCTCAAACCACGACCCGTC
>DATLPT010000142.1:0-13354 GCA_035535635.1 Lapillicoccus sp.
CAGGGCGGTGACCGGGCCCTTCGTGGCCGCGGCATCCAGCGCCGGGTGGTCGCGCAGTCGCAGGTCTCGGCGGAACCACATGACCGTGAGCACGCCTCCGGCGGCCGGCACTACAGCAGCACCTCGCGGATCTCCTCCCGATTGATCGAGCCTTCGAAGAGGGGTGGCAGGAACCGCAGCATGAGCATCGCCCACGTGAGATGGGTCAGCATCGGCGCCTGGATGCCGCCGGAGGCCCGCCGCTGCAGGCCGAACAGGGTGCCCATCACCCCGCCGGCCACGACGAGCGCCGGGTTGCGGCTCGCTGCCGTCGCCACGGTGTACGCGACCGTCGAGATGAAGATCGGGCTCTGCGGCGCGGCCGTGTAGAACGCGCCGCGGAAGAACAGCTCCTCCGCGATGCCGTTCACCGCCGTCGTCGCCGCGACGAGCGGCAGATTGCCCTGGTCGGCGTACCGCAGCACGCTGCCGATGGCCTGGTTGAGGACGGGGACGTCGCGGGCGACCAGCGCGGCACCGTAGAAGGCGCCGAACGCCCCGACACCCGTCGCGATGGGCGTGAACACCGGCCGCCGCAGGGTCTCGTCGCGGCTCTTGATCCATCCCAGGTGCAACGGGCCGGACGCGACCGCCCCGGCGGTCCACGTCGCCGCGAGCGCTCCGGTCAGCCAGTAGAACTTCTGCGAGCCGGGCTTGGTGCTGAGCGAGATGCCGAGCATCGTCGCCCCGGCGATGCCGACGCCCGCGACGACCTGGCGGCGGCGCTGGCGAACCGCGTCCGACTCCTCGGGCACCCTCGGAGTCTGGAGATGGAAGGGCTGTGGCAGCGCCCCGAGGAACCTCTCGAACGGCCCGTGCGCCACCGGCGCCGCCGCTTTCGGCTCCGCCCGCGCTGCCCGCTCCTCGAGCGCGACCCGCACCGCGTGGTCGTAACCCATCGGCTGGAACGGCACGAGCTCCCGGATGGCCGGGTCTTGCACCACGACCTCGTTGGTCATCGAGTCCACGAGGTTGCGGCCCGTGGTCGTGTCGACGTCGGTGACGAGCGACAGCCAGAGCGACGACAGGTAGGGCGAGAGGAACGGGACCGGGACGATGGGCAGGGCGCGCCCGAGGATCGTCGCCACCCGCTGCAACATGCTCTTGTAGCGCAGCACCTCCGGGCCGCCGATCTCGAACGTCCGCCCCGCCGCCTCCGGGCGGTCGAGCACGCCGACGAGGTAGAGCACGACGTCGGCCACCGCGATCGGCTGGGTGCGAGTCATGACCCATCGCGGGGTGATCATCGCCGGCAGGTGCTCGACGAGCTGCCGGGTCATCTCCCACGAGAAGCCGCCGTCACCGATGATGATGCCGGCGCGCAGCGTCGTCACCGGAACGCCGGACTCGCCGAGGATCTCCTCGACCTGGCGCCGACTGCGCAGGTGGGCCGAGAGCTCCTCGCGGGCGTCGCCGAGCCCGCCGAGGAAGACGATCTGCTTGAGCCCGGCCCGCGACGCCGCGCCCCCGAAGGCCCGAGCCCCCTCGGCGTCCTTGCTCTCGAAGTCCTCGGCGTCCAGCGAATGGACGAGGTAGTACGCGGCCTCGCAGCCGGCGAGTGCCGCGTCGAGGGAGTCCGGATCCCCCACGTCACCCGCCACCGGGGTGCCCGGACCCGCATACGTCTCAGGATGCCGGGTCATGGCCATGACCTCATGCCCCGCGTGCTCGAGCGCGGGGGTGAGGCGGCGCCCGACGAACCCGGACGCCCCGGCGACGAGGACCTTCACGAGCCCGCCCCTGCCCCGAGGGGCTGAGCGGGCACCCGGAGACCGAGCGCCTCGGTCACCGGATCACCGCGCAGCGCCGTCGCTCCGGTTTCTGCGACGATCTCGGGCCTGGCGCCCGTTCCGGCGAGCACCAGCGGGACGCGCCGGGCAAGCTCCCGCAGCTCGTCCGCCACCACGTCGAAGAACGACGAGGAGGTGGCGGCGAGTACCACGACCAGGGGCTTCAGATGCCTCACCGCGCTCTCGAGATCGCTCACCGGGGTGTTGTTGCCCAAGAACGTGACGCGCCAGCCGCATCGGTTGAGCGCGATGCCGAAGACCATCAGCGACAGATCGTGCAGTTCGCCCTCAGGACAGGCGATGACCGCCCGTGGCCCGATTCCCTGACCCCAGCCGAGCGCCAGGCCGGCGAGCCGTCCGCGGAGAAGGTTGCTGGCGAAGTGCTCCTGGGCGACGTCGATGGTCCCGTGTTCCCAGCGGTCGCCGAGCTCGGCGAGGTAGGGCATGACGATGTCCCGCAGCACGGTGGTCAGGCTGAGCTCGCGCAGCATGCGGTCGACGACCAGCTGGGCGCCGGACTCGTCATAGGCGTCGAGCGCGTGCTGCAGGGCATGGTAGTGCCGCTTCGCCGCGTCGGGATCCTCGTCCGGGACAGTCACGGCGTATGCGTCGTCGGCCGACCCTGGGCGGCACGCCACCCGGGCGGCCTCGGCCGCGGACAGGCCCTGGGCCAGCTGGTCCAGCATGGCCCGGATGCGCTGCTCGTCCTGGGTCGAGTAGAGCCGGTAGCCCTTCGCAGACCGGGCCGGCTGCAGCAGCTGGTACCGGCGTTCCCACGCGCGCAGCAGCTCGGCGCTCACGCCGACTCGACGGCTCAGCTCGCCGATGCGCACGCCGCCGGGTGGGTGGACCTCGTCAGACGCGGTCGTGTCGCCGGCAGCGGTGGGATGGATGACCGAGGTCATCCGCACATTGTACAAACCTTAGACAAACCTCCAACAGGCGGCGCCGTCAGGCCTTGTGGCCGGTCAGCGACTGGAGCTCCGCGTCAGCGGGCGAACGGGCCGATCTCCATGAGAACGACCGAGGCGTTCGAGCAGCCTTGCTGTGCCTGCGGGAGAAGTGGGCCGCGGTGTCCTCGGGCAGGTAGATCCGGAACCGTCGCGAGCATGCCTGCAGCGGCCGGCTCCGGCGCCTACCGATCGAACCGATGGACGACGCCCCTGCGTGGTCACGCCGCCACGGTAGTGGTGGAGACGGCCGTCACGCGGAAAACCGGCATACCCGGTGCGGCGGCTGCGAGCTCGGCGTCCGTGGACCGCTTGGACAGGCCCTCGACGAACCGGCCGACCTCCCAGCCCCACCGCTGCAGGTAGACCCGGAGGACCGGCCCGCGGTCGCCGACAGGGACCTCCACGAGGCGGACCTGCTCGACGCGCCGACCGACCCGCAGCTTGGCCTCTCCGGCGGCGCGGACGTTGCGCACCCACTGGGTGTTGCCGCGCGGCGCCACCAGGTAGCGGTCCCCGTCGAGGGTGAGGAGGTTGACGGGAACCGACTGCGGCGTGCCGGTGCGCCGGCCGCGGACCGTGAGCACGCGTGAGCCGAGCAGGCTCACACCGTGCTCGGTGAGCCACCGGACCGCCTTCATGAAGAGGACGTCTCCGCGCGAGGTCGGGGCGACGTAGCGAGTGGGCGAGCCGGGCTGCTGGTTCATGTCGTGTCTCCTTCAAATTCGAGAGCGGTGCTCTCGTTAAGTATGCGATATGGCTTTCGCCCGAGTCAAGAGCAGTGCTCTCGAATTTGTGACAGGCTCAGACCATGAGCGAAGGAGTGCGCGCTCGCCGGCGGGACGACGTCACCCGCCAGGTGCTCGAGATCGGTCGGCGGCACCTCACACAGTACGGGGCCGCCGCCCTCTCACTGCGCGCGGTGACCCGCGATCTGGGAATGGTGTCGTCCGCCGTGTACCGGTACGTCGGGAGCCGGGACGAGCTGCTGACCCTGCTGGTCGTCGACGCATACACCGAGCTCGGCGACGCGGTGGACGCACGGCTGGCCGACGCCGCACGCGCGGCCTGGGATACGCGGATCCTGGCCGTCTGCAATGCCGTTCGCGACTGGGCGCTGGGTGAGCCGGCGCGCTACGCCTTGCTCTACGGCAGCCCGGTGCCGGGGTACGAGGCACCCGGAGAGCAGACCATGGAGCCCGGCACCCGGGTCATCCTCGCCCTGCTGCGCCTCGTCGCCGAGGGCGTCACGGCGGGCGACGTCACCGACGGCCCGGCCCTCGTACCGGTCCCGCGGCCCCTGAGGGCGGACCTCGCCAGGGTGGCCGCTGACGTCGGGATGGACGTCGACCCCGCGGTGATGGCTCGAGCGGTGCTCCTGTGGGCGACCCTCTTCGGCGCCGTCAGCCTGGAGGTGTTCGGCCAGTACGGCGAGGACACGTTCAAGGAGCGTGGCCTCTTGTTCGAGCAGCAGATCCGACTGGCCTTGACGGTGGTGAGGGGCTAGCCGATGGCCGAGCCGTCCACACTGCCCAGGTTCATGTGGATGACCTCCCAGACGTGACCGTCGGGGTCGGCGAAGCTGTGACCGTACATCGGGCCGTCCTCCATTTTGGGCAGCCAGGTCGACCCACCCGCGGCGAGCGCGGCGCCCACCAGGCGGTCGACCTCTTCCGGCGACTCCGCGCTGAGGCAGGTGATGGCGGTGGGACCGTCACGAGGGTCGCCGACTTCACCGGCGACGAACTCCGCGAACCGGTCCCGCGCCACGAGCATGACGACGATCGTCTCGGAGACGACGATGGCGGCGACCTGCTCGTCGGAGAACGCCTCGTTCACCGGGAAGCCAAGGGCGGTGTAGAAGTCCCGTGACGCCGGCAGGTCCGTGACCGGCAGGTTCACGAAGATCATCCGCCTCATGCAGCGTGAGACTGTCACGACGTCGAGAATCTGTCGGCCGGGTGTCCGTGGGGACGCGTAGGTTCGTCTCCATGACTTCGGTGGCCAGCCAGACCCGTACCCCCGCGACGACCGAACCCGTCGGCGACCACGTCGAGACCGACGGCGAGTTCATGGCCCTCGTCGAGCCACTGCGCGGCGAGCTGATGGCCCACTGCTACCGGATGCTCGGCTCCGTCCACGACGCCGAGGACCTCGTCCAGGAGACCTACATCCGCGCCTGGCGAGCCTTCCACGGCTTCGAGGGACGCTCCTCGCTGCGGACCTGGATGTACCAGATCGCGACCAACACGTGCCTCACGGCGCTGCAGAGCCGGTCACGCCGGCCGCTTCCCACCGGCCTCGGGGCACCCGCTTCCGACCCCACCGGTGCGCTGGAGTCCCGGCCGGAGATCACCTGGCTCGAGCCGATGCCCGACCGGCTCGTCGCCGGCGCCGGCACTGCCCCCGAGGACCCCGAGGCCACCGCGGTCACCCACGACTCGATCCGGATCGCCTTCATCGCCGCGCTCCAGCACCTCACGCCCATGCAGCGTGCGGTTCTCATCCTCCGTGATGTCCTCAACTGGCGGGCCGCGGAGGTGGCCCGGGCGCTCGACACCACCGTCGCCGCGGTCAACAGCGCGCTCCAGCGGGCCCGCGCCCACGTCGAGAAGCTCGCCCCTGTCGACGAGGCGTCGTCCCACCTCGACGCCACCGACCCGAAGGTCAAGGCCAAGCTGGAGCGCTACGTCGCGGCGTTCGAGGCCTACGACATCGACGCGATCGTCGAGATGCTCACGACGGACGCGATCTGGGACATGCCGCCGTTCACCGGCTGGTACCAAGGCAACGAGACGATCGGCACCCTCATCGCCACCCAGTGCCCGGCCAGCAAAGCCGGCGACATGCGGCTGGTCCCGACGACGGCGAACGGGCAACCCGCATACGGGCTCTACATGAAGTCCGAGGACGGCCGGATGCTGCCGTTCCAGCTCCAGCAGCTGACCGTCGGACCGCACGGCGTCGAGCGGGTCACGGCCTACTTCGACCTGCGGCTGTTCGAGACGTTCGGTCTGCCCGCGGAGCTGCCGGCGGCCTGAGACGGTCAGCCGGACCAGCGGCTCACGAAGAGGGTCGCAGCGGCGCCGGCCGCAGGGCGGGTCGCGACGTAGAGGCGGTCGCCGACGAGGGCGGCGGCGACCGGGAGTCCGGCCGGTCCCGGCGAGACCGCCCATGAACCGGTGTCGGACCGGCTCAGGACGGCCGCGGTCGCGCCGTTGGGGCTCGTGATGACGGATGTCGAGCGGGCGATGACCGGCGCCGGCAGGACGTCCTGGTCGCCGACCGCGAGCGCGGGTATGCCCGTCTGCCGGGTCGCGTGGTCGCCGTCCAGGGACCACACCGCGAGCCGGCCGTCGACCTGGCCCGCGACGACGCAGCCGGCGCCGGACGGGCCGCCGCAATGCGCCGAGACGCTCTCGCTGTGGATGCCCGAGTCGGGCAGGTCGATCCGGTGCCAGCCGGTGTTGACACCCGAAGATCGCCACACGGCGGCGGTCTGCTTGACGCCGTCGTCCAAGTGCAGTGCGGAGCCGCTCACGAGGATGCCGTCGCCGTCGCTCGTCGCGCCGCGGGGCCCGACGAGCAGCGTCGCGGTGCTCTCCAGGGCGGTCCCGGCCGGGTCCTGCCGGGTCCAGACCGGGTTCGCGAAGGTCCAGACCGCGGCGTCGAGACCGGCCTGGGCGCCGCCCCAGCTGCCGACCAGGGCGTCCCCGCCCGGCGTGATGACGGCGTCGACCAGGTCGCCTGCGCCCCATCCACCGAACGTGTAGAAGTTCTGCGGCAGCTCCTGAACTCCGGCCAGGGTCCCACTCCAGGTGGTCCAGCGGACGTTGGCGTGGGCACCTCCGTTCGCGCCACCGATCGCGACGATGCGAGTGCCGTCGGTGGCGACGGAGTACCAGCGAGCGACAGGGGCATACGGGGACTGCGGCGTGAGGGGCACGGTCTGGGAGATGTCCCCGGCGTCGAGCACGAGCATCACCGGCGAGGGCGTCTCGGGAGTGTCGCCCGCTTTGAGGCCGCCGACGAGCAGCCGGTCGGCCATCGTGGTGAGCGTCTTCGGCTCGACCCCCGCGGGCAGCTCCACCGCGCTCCAGGCCAGGTTGGGACCGGGCTGGACCGACACGGCGACGGTCGTCGAAGCGCCGGTCGGCTCGGTGCTGCTGCACGCTGCCAGCGCGGCCGCGGCGACCATTGCGGACACGACGGCCGGGGTCCACCGAGCGGCAGAGCGGGCCATCGGGCCAGTATCACTGTGCGGCTTGGGCAGAACCTACGTTGCCTCGTAGACGAGGCCTCAGCCCTGGCGCGACCGGGTCAGGCGAGGGCGTCGAGGCGCTCGAGCGCGTCGGACCACCGCTGCTGTAGCGCGGCGCGGTTGGGTCCGGCCGGTTCGTGGCGCAGCAGGACACGGGTCCCCTCACCCTCCGGGGCGAGATGGAGGTCGACCAGCGATCGGGGGGAGTCGGCGTCTGCATGCCAGGAGACGCGGACCTGTTCCAAGGGGTGGTAACTGCGCCAGACGCCGTGGCTGCCGTCGTCGGCGTGCCACGGTTCGCCCTTGCCACCGAGGCGGGCGCCACGACCGAGCAGGGCCTGCACGCCGTCGTTGGTCGTGAGGACGCGCCACACGTGGTCGACGGAGTGGGGGAGCACGGTATCGATCTCCACCGAATTCTCCTCCGCTCCCCCGGACGCCTGGTCTGTCTTGTCGTCGACCGCCTCGCTTGGTGCCGTTTCGGACATTCGAGCCTCCTTGGTCGGGCCCCGCCGCGCCATACTGCCGGCGGTCTGGAGTTCATGGCCCAGGGCACCTATGTCATCGCGTCCGCGCCGTCGGCGCCACCCCTACCGCCGAGAAATATGACGGATCACGAGCTCGACACGTTGTGGTCTTCGTCGTGCGGCCCTGGCCCGTCACCACTACCGTGACGAGAGGCCCAAGGGACTGGGCCGACCCCCCGAAACAAGGAGTGCGCCGATATGGACGCCTGGGTGTGGATTCTGATTGTCGTCGTCGTGATCGCCGTGATTGCCGCGGTGGTGGCGACCCGCTCGCGACAGCGGGAGAACCGCCGTGTCGAGGCCGCCGACTTGCGAGCCCCGACCGCCGACCATCACATGGAGCGGCGCGAGAAGGAAGCAGCCGCGGCATCGTCCGAGGCCGAGGCCCGGCGAGTTCGGGCCGAGGCCGACCAGCGCGCCGCTGAGGCGCAGCACCTCGAGGTGCAGGCCCAGCGGGCGGCCATGGACCGTGACACCGCGGCGGCCACGAGCGAGGAGAAGCTGCGCCGAGCCGACGCGCTCGACCCGGATGTGCGGACCGACTCCGAGGGTTACCGCCTCGACGAGCAGGGCAACCGGATCGAGAACCCGGCCGCAGACCGGGACGGATCGGGCTTCGGGGCGGCGGCTGCCGCGGGAGCCGGTGGTGTGGCGGCCGGACTGGGCGACCACGGCCACCAGGCCGATGATGTCGACGAGCCCACCGGTGGCCGGATCGGCAACATGCGCGGACTCGACGACGACGTGGATGGCCCAGGCCGTTCCGAGGAGATGCGCCCCGAGGGGACGCGGCCTGAGGAGCGCGTGCACGACGAGCGGATCGGCAACATGCGCGGCCTCGACGACGACGTGGATGGCCCAGGCCGTTCCGAGGAGATGCGCCCCGAGGGGACGCGGCCTGAGGAGCGCGTGCATGACGAGCGGATCGGCAACATGCGCGGCCTCGACGACGACGTCACCACCCGAGACGACGCCACCGACGACCTGGCGGCCGACGAGACGACGGGGGAGGAGCCCAGCCTGATCGACCGCGCGAAGGGCCGGGTCGACGACGCGCTGGGCCGGCGCGACACCGACGACGACGGTCGGCCGGGCTGACCCGGGTCAGCCCGAGTATGCCTCGAGGAACGACTTGAGCAGCGGCCCCGCGGTCTTGGACCCGGAGACGCCGTTCTCGACGTAGACGGCGACGGCCAGGTCGCCCTTCGCCGCGACCATCCAGGCGTGGGTGAGGGGCGGGTTGGCCGTGCCGTACTCCGCCGTGCCCGTCTTGGCCGCGGTGACCCCGTCGGACGCCAACAGTGCGCCACTGCCCTCGGACACCACCGCGCCGAGCATCGCCTGCAGCGCCTGCGCCTCGCCCGGCTGGAGCGGCTTCCCCGGGGTCGGGAAACCCGCAACGGCGGGGTTGTCGTCGAGCAGTCGCGGGCGGACGACGGAGCCGTGGACGGCCGAGGCGATGGCGGTCGCCATGTCCATCGGCGAGACGAGGACCTTGGCCTGCCCGATCATCGAGGCCGCGTGCTCGGTCTCCGATGCCGTCGTGGGGACCGATCCGAGGTATGCGGGGAAGCCCAGGTCGAGGTCGACGCCGATCCCCAGCGCCGCCGCGGCGCCCGCCAGGTCGGCCTGCGAGACCTTGTCCTGGTTGGAGATGAACGCCGTGTTGCAGGAGTTCGCGAACGCCGTCCTGAGCGGAATGGTGCCGATCTTGTCCGGCGAGTAGTCGTTGTAGTTCTTGAACGACCGGCCGCCGACGGTGACCGTGGGCGTGCACTGAACCGGCGAGTCCGGCGTGACGCCCGCCCGGAGCAGCGCGAGGGCCGTGATGATCTTGAACGTCGAGCCCGGGGCGGCCTGCCCGGTGGTGCCGACGGCCAGGCCCTTGCTGCCGGGACCGTTGGCCGCCACGAGGATCTCACCGGTCGACGGCCGGATCGCGACGAGTGAGGTCTGGGTGTCGCCCGGGCCGCCTTGGAGTACCGCCTCGGCCACGGTCTGACCGGTGATGTCGAGGGTGACGACGAGTGGTTTCCCGTCGACCGCGGGCGACGTGAAGAGATCACGGCTCGACTGCTTGCCGGCCGAGTCGGTGCCGACGGCCTGGATGGTGCGACCGGGGGTGCCCCGCAGCCGTGCGTCGTAGCGCTGTTCGAGTCCGGAGAGCCCGACGACGTCACCTGTCTTGAGCGCTCCTTTGGACTTCGCGATCAGCTCCGCGGTCGCCACACCGACGGTGCCGAGGATCGAGCGTGCGAAGTTCGGCGACGGACCGATGACCGATTTCCCGGGGACGCTCACGGCACCGGGGATTGCGTTCACGGCTGCCTTCTGCGAGGTGAGCAGCGGGTCGTCGGGGCGAACCGTGATCAGCGGGACGAGCGCCTTGGCGCCCGCCGACATGACCGCCGCGGCGTATGCCGCCGCGTCGGAGCCGGCGAGCTGAGCGAGTGCCGTGGCGGCAGCCGCCTGCTGGTCGGCCCCGACCTTGGTCTTGTCGATGCCGACCTGGGCCGTGTCGCGCTCGGTCATCAACGGGGTCGAACCCGCCCCGACGATGTCTCCGCGCTTGGCGGCCACGGTGACGAGGGCGAGCTTCTCCGTGGCGGTGAGTCCCGGGGCGAAGAGAGCCGGCGTCCACGTCACGTGCCAGGTGTCGTCCTCGGCCCGGGTGAGGTTGGCGGTCGTCGTGTAGTTCCACACGACGTCCGTCCCGCCGGTCGCGCCGGCCGACGTCGTTGCTGACGCGGTCGCCGAGCTCGTGGCGTCGGTCGTCGCGGTGGCCGTCCCGGTCGTGGTTGCTGCGCTGGCCGGGGCGGCGGACGGCAGCGTCCAGGCGAAGGCCAGGGACGCGGTCGCCGTGCGGTCGTTGGCCTTGGGCTCGGACACCTGGTCCACCGTGACGGTGCGCTTGACGTCCTTGAGGTCGCCGATCGCCGTGGCGAGAAAGGCGGTGACGTTCGCCGGGGTCGCCCCGTCGAACCGGACTTGGTTGAGGCCGCCGCCGGCCAGCCCGCCGGCCAGCGCCTGAGCGGCCTGGTCGGGCCCCGGCGGCGGGTTGACGAGGTTGCAGCCGGCGAGGACGGTGGCCAGCGACAGAGCACACAGCGCGCCGACCGCTCGCTGCCGTAGGTTTCGTGACGGGTGCGACATGATCCCCCATCCTCACATCGAGCGGTCGTTGAACCGACGCGACATGAGTGGAGTCATCATGACTGTGGACAGCATCGAGCGAGTGGTCATCGTCGGTGGCGGGCTCGCGGCGGCGAAGACTGCCGAGGCGCTGCGCGACGAGGGGTATGCGGGGTCGATCGTCCTCTTCGCGGCCGAGCCCCACGTGCCGTATGAGCGTCCGCCGCTCTCGAAGGGGTTCCTCAAGGGCGAGCAGAGTGCCGATGAGACCATCGTCCTCCCCGAGTCCTGGTACGCCGAGCACGACGTCGAGCTCCGCCTCGGTACCGAAGTCACGGCGGTGGACGCCGACGCGCACGAGGTCGAGGCCGGGGACGGAAGCCGTACCGCATACGACAAGCTGGTCCTGGCCACCGGTGCCTCGCCGCGGCGGAGCGACCTGCCCGGCGCCGACCTCGACGGCGTGCTCTACCTGAGGACGCTGGAGGACAGCGAACGCCTCCGCGAGGCGTTCCAGCAGGGTCGGAACGTCGTGCTCATCGGAGGCGGCTGGATCGGCCTGGAGGCGGCGTCGGCTGCTCGGGACGCGGGGGCGAACGTCACCGTCCTCGAGATGACCGCCCAGCCCTTGCTCGGTGTACTCGGTCCGAAGCTGGGCCAGTCGTTCGCCGACTTCCATCGCGAGCACGGGGTGGACCTGCGGACCGGCGTCACCGTGGCGGCCATCGAACCCGCGGCCGACGGTCGGCGGGCCGCCTCGGTGCGGCTCGCCGACGGCACGACCATCCCTGCCGACATCGTCCTCGTCGGCATCGGAGCCGTTCCGAACACGCAGCTGGCGACGAGCGCCGGCCTGGCTCTCGACAACGGAATCCTCGTCGACGCCCAGGGCCGCAGCAGCAACCCCGACATCTTCGGCGTCGGCGACGTCGCCAACGCCGAGACACCCGCGCTCGGTCAGCGGGTCCGCGTCGAGCACTGGGCCAACGCGCTCGACCGGCCGCCGAGCGTGGCCAAGGGACTGCTCGGAAAGGCCGGCGACTTCGACAAGCTGCCGTTCTTCTTCTCCGACCAGTACGACCTCGGCCTGGAGTATTCCGGACGCTCTGGCCGGGAGGACGACCTCGTCGTGCGCGGCGATCTCGACGGGCGGGAGTACGTCGCCTTCTGGCTGGACGGCGACCGGGTCACCGCGGGCATGAACGTCAACGTGTGGGACGTCCAGGACGACATCCAGGCCCTCATCGCCTCGCATGAACCGGTCGACCGGGACAAGCTCGCCGACCCGGACGTGCCGCTCGCGCAGGTCCGCGCCTGAGGTGAGGCGGCGTGAACGTGAGTCCGTCGCCGCCGCGGGAACGGCCCTGCTCGTCCTGCTGGCTGGGTGCACCGCTGAGCCGGCGCCGACGACCCCCGCCGCGGCAACGACAACGGGGGCGACGGGGAGGAGATGCCCGGCTACCGGGCTCTCGACCGGGCCGATCACCAGCCAGGTCGTCGTGGTTACCACGGCGCCGACGTCCGCGGCAGCGGGTTCCGTGCTGCCGGTGACGACCGAGATCGTCGTCCTCTCCGACGGCCCGGCCATCGTGGCGCGGCCGCAGTGGTCGGCTCTGGAGGTCCTTGGTCGCGGTGCGGTCGTGGCGCGCGCGGTGGGAACGGCCGGGACCGACGTCCCGACGCCGATCACCCGCGGCACGACGGTCCCCGCTCGAACGGTGCCCACCCAGGTCACCCTGACCGGTTGCGACGGCACGCCGCTCGCGCCCGGCGCGTACCGGTTGCGGGCCTTGGTCGGCTACGTCCTCGACGGACCTGGAAGCCCGACTGGCGGGTATGTCATCGCCAGTGAGTCGGTAGACCTGACGATTGCCTGAGAGGCATTGTTGCTCAACGGTTCTCGACGGCCTTCTGCATCCGCTCGAGCGACTCCTCGAGGATCGCCGTGGTCGTCGCGAAGTTGAGGCGCGCGAACCGGTGGGCCGGCGCCCGGAACGGGCGGCCCGGGCTGAGCGCCACCCGCGCGTGGTCGAGGAACCAGTGCGCCGGGTCGACGTCGAGCTCGAGCTCGGTGCAGTCCAGCCAGGCCAGGTACGTCCCCTCGTTGCGGCGGTGTCGGACGCCGGGCATGCCGTCCACCGCGTCCGCGACGAGGTGCGCGTGAAGGTTCAGCAGCGCGCGAACCTCCTGGAGCCACTCCTCGCTGTCACGGTATGCGGCGATGCTCGCCTCGATCCCCAGGGAAGCCACACCCACCTTCGCCCACAGCGGGATGTGTTGCCACGCAAGGCGATCGGTCTCACTGCTCGTGACGACCTGGGCGCACTTGACGCCCGGGAGGTTCCAGGCCTTGCTGGCCGAGACGAGGGTGACGGTGTGCGCGGCCGTGGCCGGCGACAGCGAGGCATACGGGAGGTGGGTGCCCTCGAGGACGAGCGGTGCGTGGATCTCGTCGGCGACGACCCGCCCACTGTGGCGCTCGACGACCTCGGCGAATCGCAGCAGCTCGTCCCGGTCGAAGACGCGGCCCAGCGGGTTGTAGGGGTTGCAGAGCAGGACCGTCCGGGCGCCGTCGGTGAAGGCCCGGTCGAGGGCCTTGAGGTCGAACGTCGGCCGCCCCTCGACCTCGACCATCGGCACGTGGACCTGTGGCCG
>DATLPT010000143.1:0-4394 GCA_035535635.1 Lapillicoccus sp.
CGTCTTCGCGGTCACCGTCCAGGGCACCGAGCACCCGGATCCCGGCTCCGCGGACCCCGAACCCCTGCTCATCCTCACCTCCGGCGCGCACCGCGTCGACACGTCGAAGGTGGCCGACCTGCTCGAGCTGGAGACCGTCGACATGGCCAGTGCCGACCTGGTCCGCGACGCCACCGGATTCGTCATCGGCGGGGTCGCCCCCGTCGGCCACGTGCGCCCCGTGCGGACGCTCGTCGACGTCACCCTGGCGCGGTACGACTCGGTGTGGGCTGCGGCCGGCCACCCGCACGCGGTCTTCGCGACGACCTACGACGAGCTGCTGCGGATCACCGGCGGCCAGCCGATCGAAGCCACCTAGGCCACCCCACGAGGTTCTCCACCCCGATCGATACCGAAGTGTTGCCGAACGACGGGAGTCGCGAGACCGTCGGGTGACGTTCTGTGAAACGGCACCGTCCGCAGACGAGAGGAAGCACCGGCGTGGGCACCGAACTCCTGCCTTGGGTCTTCACGACCGGCTGGGCGAGCGGCATCAACGCCTACCTCGTCGTCCTCATCCTCGGCGTCGCCCAGCGGTTCTTCGAGGTCTCGGGCGTGCCGGCGGCCCTGGGCCGCACCGACGTGATGATCGCCGCCGGCGTGCTGTTCTTCCTCGAGATGTTCGCCGACAAGATCCCGTACCTCGACTCGGCGTGGGACACCGTCCACACGGTGATCCGGCCGATGGTGGGTGCGACGCTCGGGTACCTCATCGGGCACGAGTCGTCCTCGCTCGACGCGGCGTTCAGCGCGGCCACCGGCGGGTTCACGGCGCTCGCGGCGCACCTGGTCAAGGCGGGCACCCGCGCCGCGGTGAACACCTCCCCCGAACCCGCGAGCAACGTTCTCGTCTCGACCGGTGAGGACGTCGCCGTGGCGGGTGTCGTCTCGCTGGCCTTCCTCAATCCGTGGCTCGCCGCGACCATCGCCGCCATCATCCTCATTGCCGGCGCCTTCCTCGTCATGTTCGTCTTCAAGAAGCTTCGGCGGCTGCGACGGCGCTACGACGAGTGGGGCGAGCGCCACGACCTGACACCAGCGCGCGACTACGGGCGCGGGCCAGGACGAGGAAACGAGACGAAGCCGCTGCCGGAGTGGCGAGGAGACGAAACGCAGCGGCTGCCGGAGCGACGACCGTAGGTTCGGTACGCGCGTCGCCCGGCCCGAGGGAACGCTGCCGGTCGATGAGTTCCCGGTCCGCTCGGGGTCTCATGGTGCAGGTCGACCGAAGGAGCAGGCATGCCCGACCGCATCCGCGCGGTGATGGAGGAGTACGTCGAGTCCGGTTCCGTGCCGGGCCTGGCCTGGTGGGTCTCCCGGGACGGCGAGGTGAGCCGGGGCGAGCTGGGGACCAGCCGCCCCCACGGGGTCGGCGATGCGGTCCGGGCGGACACGCTGTTCCGGATGTCGTCGACAACGAAACCGGTGACCGCCGTCGTGGCGATGACCCTGGTCGACGACGGGACGCTGGCGCTTGACGACCCCGTCGAGCGGTGGCTGCCCGAGCTCGCCGACCGGCAGGTGCTCGTATCCGCGGATGCCGACCTCACGCATACGATCCCGGCCGAGCGTCCGATGCTGGTCCGGGACGTGCTCGAGTTCCGGCTGGGCCTCGGGTACGACTTCGCCGGACCGCCGACCGTCGTGCTCGACACCCTGGAGAAGGCCGGCGTCCACATTGGGCCGCCCGCACCGCAGGCGAATCCCGACCCCGACGCGTGGATGGCCCGCTTCGCTCCGCTGCCACTCATGTACCAGCCGGGTGAGCGATGGCTCTACAACATCGGCGCGGAGGTCCTCGGGGTGCTCGCCGCGCGGGCGTCGGGGACCTCGCTGCCGGAGCTGCTGCGAGACCGGGTGCTGGATCCGCTGGGGATGCGCGACACCGAGTTCAGCGTCGCGGCTGCCGACCGCAGCCGGTTAGGTCCGGTGTGGACGCCGGGGCCGGAGGGCGGGGAGCCGACGGTCTACGACGAGAGCGACGGTCAATGGAGCCGTCCGCCCGCGTTTCCGAACGGCGCCGACGGGCTGGTCTCGACGGTCGACGACCTGGCGGCGTTCGGGACGATGCTGCTCGAGGGAGGCCGGAGCCCGTCGGGCCGGGAGGTGCTTCGATCCGAGACGGTCGAGGCCATGGCGACGGCCAGAACGACGATCGACGAAGACAACGGCGTCGGCTGGGGACTCGGAACCGGCGTCCTGACGAGGGACGCCTCCGACGGACGGCACGCCGGCTCGTACGGCTGGAACGGCGGACTCGGCACGTCGTGGTGGAACGACCCGGCGACGCGGACTACCGGGATCATGCTCACCAACCAGATGTGGGCGTCACCGACGCCGCCGGACCACTTCCCGGCGTTCTGGCAGGCCGCGTTCGGTTCCTGACCCGAACTAGCGCGCCGCGACGATCCCGAGGTTCTGGAACACCTGCAGCGTCGCCGTCGACCGGTTCATCGTGATGAAGTGGATGCCCGGCGCTCCCTCGGCAAGCAGCTCCTCGGCCAGCCGGGTCGTGATGTCGACGCCCACCTCACGCACCGCCGCCGGGTCGCCGTCGACCGCCTCCAGCCGTGACGTCACGGACGCCGGCACCGGCTGACCGGACAGCTCGGTCATCTTGGCCAGCTGCTTGACGTTGGTCACCGGCATCAGGCCCGGGACGATCGGGATGTCCCGGCCCCGCGCGGCGACCCGGTCGCGCAGTCCCACGTACGCGTCGCGCGTGAAGAAGAACTGGGTGATCGCGTACTCGGCGCCCGCGTCCGCCTTGCGGACCAGCACCTCCGCGTCGAAGTCCAGGTCGGGGCTCTCCGGATGACGATCCGGAAAGGCCGCCACGCCGACCGTGAACGACCCCAGCGAACGCACCAGCGACACCAGCTCCTCGGCGTGGTCGACGCCCTGTGGGTGCTTGACCCACGGCCGGCCAGGACCGCCCTGCGGGTCGCCGCGTAGGGCCAGGACATTGCGGATCCCTACTGCCGAGAGCGAGCCCACCACCCCGCGGATCTCGCCGACCGAGTGACCGACGGCGGTGAGGTGCGCCAGGGGCGTCAGCAGGGTCTCGCGGGCGATCCGCTCGGTCACCCGGATGGTGCGGTCGCGCGTGGTGCCTCCCGCGCCGTAGGTCACCGACACGAAGGTCGGGTGCACCTTCTCGATCCGCCGGATCGCCTCCCACAGCACCGCCTCGCCGGCGTCGTCCCGCGGCGGGAAGAATTCGAAGCTGATGCTGGGCAGCGGGCCGGACAGGGCAGCCGGGATCGACCGGGTGAGGTGCTCGGGCCTCGAAAGTCGGGTGCTGACCGGCATACCGGTCAGGGTACGTTGGGCTCTCCCGAGTGGGCGGGAAGGACCAGATCACGGGCCGGCGAGATCCGACACGTACCCTGGCCGACAAGCAGGCATAGATCGTTCGCGAACCGGGGAAGGACCTGCCGTGACCAGCCCGCTCGACCTCTGCGACCTGCGGACGCGGGTCCAAGCGGCCGTCGACGCCGAGATGCACGTCCAGCGAGCCGTCCTGGCCCCGGTCGGTGAGGAGCTGGGGCCGCTCGTCGACGCCGTCGTACGGCTCATCGCCGGCGGCAAGCGGCTGAGGGCGGGCTTCCTCTACTGGGGCTACCGCGCCGCCGGAGGGCCCGACTCCGACGCCCTGGTCCGGCTGGCGGCGGCCATGGAGTTCTTCCAGGCGGCGGCCCTGCTCCACGACGACGTCATGGACGGCAGCGACACGCGACGCGGGATGCCAGCCGCCCACCGGTCGTTCGCGGCGCTCCACGCCGACTCGGGCTGGGCCGGGGACAGCGCCCGGTTCGGGGAGTCGGCTGCGATCCTCGCTGGTGACCTCTGCCTGCAATGGTCCGACGAGATGTATGCGACGTCGGGACTTCCGGCCGCGGAGCTGGACCGGGGTCGGCGAACCTTCGACACGATGCGCACCCAGCTCATGGGCGGTCAGTACCTCGACCTCCTGGAGTCGGCGCGCGGATGGGACCGCCTCGACACGTCGTCGCGCATCGACAGTGCGCGCAACGTGATCCGGTACAAGAGCGCGAAGTACACCATCGAGCACCCGCTGCTCATCGGCGCGGCGGTCGGCGGCGCGCTGGCGGGCGACATCGCGCAGCTGTCCGCGTACGGACTCGCCCTCGGCGAGGCGTTCCAGCTCCGGGACGATGTGCTCGGCGTGTTCGGGAACCCGTCCACGACGGGCAAACCGGCCGGAGACGACCTGCGCGAGGGCAAGCGGACGGTGCTGGTCGCGCTGGCCCTCGACGATGCCGACGCCGACCAGATGGCCCTCTTCGAGAAGCTCTTCGGACAGCCGGACCTGAACGCCGACGGCATCGCCC
>DATLPT010000144.1:0-22670 GCA_035535635.1 Lapillicoccus sp.
GGCGCCGTCCTGGTTGTACCCCCGCGTTTCGACGTGGACGATCCCGCGGTCGTCCTTGCTCGTCGACTCCCACTTCTCCAGGACCGTCGTCTCGCCGTAGATCGTGTCGCCGTGGAAGGTCGGCGCGACATGGCGCAGCGACTCGATCTCGAGGTTGGCGATCGCCTTGCCTGAAACGTCCGGCACGGACATGCCGATGAGCAGCGAGTAGACGTAGTTGCCGACGACGACGTTGCGCCCGAACTGGGTCGAGCCCTCCGCGTAGTGCGCGTCCAGGTGCAGCGGATGGTGGTTCATCGTCAGCAGGCAGAAGAGGTGGTCGTCGTACTCGGTGATCGTCTTGCCAGGCCAGTGCTTGTACACGGCCCCGATCTGGAACTCCTCGTACATGCGCCCGAACTGCATGGCCCGCATCCTGCCGGACGGTCCGGTATGCGGGTACGTCACCCATGCGTGCCGTTGCTCACGATCATGACCGGGTCAGCCGGTCGACTGCCGCGCGAATCGCCTGGACGCTGACGCGGGCCGCATACGTGCCCAGCGAGACCCCCGCCGCCAGCCCCATGCCGACACCGACCGCGCCGAGCAGGGTCCCGAGGCCCTGGTAGAGGCCTGACCCGCTCTCGCCCGAGACGATCTCGAACAGACCGCGATAGACCGCCCGGCCCGGCAGGAGCGGCACGATGGCCGCCGTCGTGACGGCCAGCGCCGAGAAGCGGATCCGGCCCAGGGCCAGTTGCGTCACGAAGCCGATCACCGACGCGGCCAGGGCCGCGGCGAAGCCTGAGCTCGTCCCAGCCTCGGAGACGAGCAGGTTGACCGCCCACCCCACGGCCCCGACACCGGCCGCCACCAGGGTGCTACGGACGCCGGTATACGTCGAGACCGCCCAGCCCGCCGCGATGAGTGCGGCGGCGACCATCTGGACGAACCGTCCGGCCACGTTCTCGGTGTCCGGTGAAATGGCCAGGACGACGCCGAGGCGGTTGGCAACGCCGAGCACGATGACGATGCCCACGACGATGCCCAGAGTCAGCACGATGACCTGGAAGATCCGGGCGCCGGCCGTGACGTAGAACCCCTCGATGGCGTCCTGCGCGGCTCCCACCAGCGACAGCCCGGCGAGGAGCACGACGATCCCGGACGCCACGACGACCGAGGGCAGCACACCCTGGAAGCGCCCGGTCGAGGACTGGACCACCGCCAGTGCGACGGCAAAGAGCGTGGGAACCGCGGCGCCGATGGCCTGTGCGAAGAACCCTGGCACGCCGCGGCGTCCCAGCGCCGTCAGCACCCGGAAGATCACCGCTGCGCTGAGGATGCTCGTCGCCACGATGACCCAGCCGCCGCCGAGGAGCAGCGAGGTCCCGGCCCCCATGGCTCCCGAGGCAGCCGTGGTCACCCAGCGGCGGTAGGGATGCGGGGCGCGGACCACCATGTCGAACCGCTCCCGGGCTTCGGACACGGGGATCGGCTCGGCGGCGATCGAGTCGACGACGTCGTGAAGACGCTGGAGGCGGGTGTAGTCCTGGTTCCGGGCCCGGACGACGCGGGTCACGCCCAGCGGGTCGGCGTTGGGGCCGCGGTTGTAGGAGACGGTCAGCGCGCTGAACGTCACGTCGACGTGCAGCGACCGCAGCCCGTAGACGGCGGTCAGCTTCAACACGCTGCCGACGACATCCGACGCCTCGGCGCCGGTGGCCATCAGGGCCACCCCGACGCGGACGGCCAGCTCGACGACGGCCCGGCCGGTGGCGATGTCGACACCGTCAGGCTGGGTCCAGATGGGGATCGGGTCGGTCGGCGGGTCGGTGGCGCGGACGACGTCGCGGGTCCGGCGGCGCAGCGCGCTGCCCGTGGCCACCCGGCCCCGCCGCGACCGGGACGGTCGCCGGGGTGGTGGAGCGTCGGGCACGACAGGAACCTACGGCCAAGAAGGCGGTCAAACCGGCCATGCAGCGCCGTGGTGCCGGTCGATCACCCCGCGACCACAGGCATACCGGTCGACCCCGATGTGAAAGCCTGACGACATGGCGGACTTCGTCGGTGCGGTCGACCAGGGAACCACGAGTACCCGCTTCATGGTGTTCGACCACCACGGCACCGAGGTGGGCCGCCACCAGCTCGAGCACGAGCAGATCCTGCCGCGGGCCGGCTGGGTGGAGCACGACCCGCTGGAGATCTGGGAGCGGACCAAGACCGTCGTCGGCTCGTGCCTCACTCAGCTCCACCTCACCGCCGCCGACATCGACAGCATCGGCATCACCAACCAGCGCGAGACCACAGTCGTCTGGGACAAGAGCACCGGCCGGCCCTACTCCAACGCCATCGTCTGGCAGGACACCCGTACCGACCGGATCGTCAAGGCGCTGGACGCCGACGGCCGCGGCGACGTCATCCGGCAGCGGGCCGGCCTCGTCCCGGCGCCGTACTTCTCGGCCGGCAAGATCCAGTGGATGCTCGAGAACGTCGACGGGCTCCGGGCGGCGGCCGACCGCGGCGATGCGCTCTTCGGCACCGTCGACTCGTGGGTGGTCTGGCAGCTCACCGGCGGCGCTCGTGGCGGCCGCCACGTCACCGACGTCACGAACGCCAGCCGGACCATGCTGATGGACCTGGAGACGCTCGACTGGGACGACGAGCTGCTCGGGTTCTTCGACATCCCCCGCTCGATGCTCCCGGAGATCCGTCCGTCCAGCGACCCGTCGCTCTACGGCCACACCATGCCGAATGGCCCCTGGAACGGCGAGATCGCCATCGGCGGCGCCCTCGGCGACCAACAGGCGGCCACGGTCGGCCAGGTCTGCTTCGCGCCCGGCGACGCCAAGAACACCTACGGCACGGGAAACTTCATGATCCTCAACACCGGTGAGGAGCTCGTCCGGTCGCAGCACGGGCTGCTCACGACGGTCGCGTACCAGCTCGGCGATGCCAAGCCGGTGTATGCGTTGGAGGGCTCGATCGCGGTCACCGGCTCCGCGGTGCAGTGGCTGCGCGACCAGCTCGGGGTGATCCGCAGCTCCGAGGACGTCGAGACGTTCGCCCGCCAGGTCGACGACAACGGTGGCATCTATTTCGTGCCTGCATTCTCCGGCTTGTTCGCGCCGTACTGGCGGTCCGACGCCCGAGGAGCCGTCGTCGGGCTCTCGCGGTTCAACACCGCTTCGCACCTGGCCCGCGCCACGCTCGAGGCCATCTGCTACCAGACCAAGGACGTCGCCGACGCGATGTGCGAGGACAGCGGCGATGCCGGTCGACCGCTCGACATCAGCGTCCTGAAGGTCGACGGCGGCGTCACCGTCAACGACCTCTGCATGCAGATCCAGGCCGACGTGCTCGGGGTCGAGGTGATTCGACCGGAGGTGGCGGAGACGACGGCGCTCGGCGCCGCATACGCCGCCGGTCTGGCCACCGGCTTCTGGCGCGACACCGGGGAGCTGAAGGCCAACTGGCGGGAAGACCGGCGTTGGACGCCGCAGTGGACCGACGAGCAGCGGGCCGCCGGGTACGCCGGCTGGCGCAAGGCCGTCGAACGGACCCTCGACTGGGTGGAGATCTCGTGAACCCGCGTCCCCTTTCCCCTGAGACCCGCGCGGCCGCGATCGAACGGCTCGCGTCCGGTGAGGAGCTCGACGTCCTGGTCGTCGGGGGCGGCGTGGTCGGAACCGGCTGCGCGCTCGACGCGGTCACCCGCGGCTTGACGACGGGGCTGGTCGAGGCGCGCGACTTCGCCTCCGGCACGTCAAGCCGGTCGAGCAAGCTCGTACACGGTGGGCTGCGGTACCTCGAGATGTTCGACTTCCGGCTGGTCCACGAGGCGCTCACCGAGCGCGGGCTGCTGCTGACGAGGCTGGCGCCGCACCTGGTCCGGCCGGTGCCCTTCTTGTACCCGCTGACGCACCTCGGCTGGGAGCGCGGCTACGTCGAGGCCGGCCTCTCGCTCTACGACTCACTCGCTCGGTCCACGGGCAACGACGGCGGCCTGCCGTGGCACAAGCACCTGAGCCGGCGGGCCACGTTGCGGATCGCCCCGGCGCTGAAGAAGTCGGCGCTGACCGGCGCCGTGCAGTACTACGACGCGAAGGTCGACGACGCGCGACACACCATGGAGGTCGCGCGCACGGCGATGACCTACGGCGCGCACGTCGCCTCCCGGGTGGCGGCGGTCGGATTCCTCCGGCAGGGCGAGCGTGTCACGGCGGTCCGGGCGCTGGACAAGCTGACCGGCCGCGAGTTCGACGTCCAAGCCCGGCAGGTGGTCAACGCGACCGGCGTCTGGACCGACGAGACCCAGGCGATGGTCGGCGAGCGCGGCCAGTTCCACGTCCGGGCCTCCAAGGGCATCCACCTCGTCGTTCCGCGCGACCGGATCCACTCGCGGTCGGGCATCATTCTGCGCACCGAGAAGTCGGTCCTCTTCGTCATCCCGTGGGGCCGGCACTGGATCATCGGCACGACCGACACCCACTGGGAGCTCGACAAGGCCCATCCCGCCGCCACCTCGGCCGACATCGACTACCTGCTGGAGCGCGTCAACGCGTTCCTCACGACCCGGTTGACCCAGGCCGACGTCGAGGGCGTGTATGCCGGTCTGCGGCCGCTGCTCGCCGGCGAGAGCGAGCAGACCTCCAAGCTCTCCCGCGAGCACGTCGTCGCCCACCCCACGCCGGGGCTGATCGTCGTCGCCGGAGGCAAGTACACGACATACCGGATCATGGCCCGCGACGCCATCGACGAGGCCGCCCGCACGCTCGGCGGGTCGATTCCCGAGTCGACGACGCAGGACATCCCGATGGTCGGCGCCGTCGGCTATCAGGCGATGTGGAACCGGCGGGCCGCACTGGCGGAGGAGTCCAGCCTGCACGTCGAGCGGATCGAGAAGATGCTCATGCGGCACGGGATCCTCACGACCGAGATCCTCGACCTCATCGCGGCGGATCACTCCCTCGGCGAGCCGCTTCCCTGCGGTGAGGACTACCTGCAGGCCGAGATCGCCTACGCGGCGTCTCACGAGGGCGCGCTCCATCTGGATGACGTCCTGGCGCGCCGTACCCGGCTCTCGATCGAGACCTTCGACCGCGGGATCGGGGCATCCCGGCCGGCCGCCGAGATCGTCGCGCCGATCCTCGGCTGGGACGCCGCCACCATCGACAACGAGGTCGAGCACTACCGCCAGCGGGTCGAGGCCGAACGCACGTCGCAGACCATGCCCGACGACGAGTCCGCCGACCGGGCCCGGCTGCGAGCGCCGGACATCAACGGCTGACCGCGCTACGCCAGGCTGACCGAGAGACGCTCCAACAGCTCCGAACGGGTCGAGGCTCCACTGCGGCGCTTGATCCGCGCCATGTGGTGCTCGACGGTCTTGGCCGACAGGTAGAGGGATTCACCGATCTGGCGGTACGTCATCCCGGCCAGGACCATCTGCACGACCTCACGTTCGCGAGCGCTGAGCGGGACGGCGCCCGCCTTCGCCTCCGCCGGCGATGGCGCGGCGTACCCCGTCGCGTCATCCGAGGTCGTGGACAGCAGGTCGCGAGCGCACTCCATGAGCGACGCCGTCGTCCTGCGGTCGATCGCGCGGGCGGCCGCGTGCCCGGCCAGCCGCGCGCCCTCCCACCGTTGCCCGACCGTGCCGAGGCCGCGGGCGGCGCCTTCCACTGTTGGCGGGTCGACGTCCCCGCCGAGGACCGCCACCCAGCTGCGTCCGGCCCGCGCCAGGGCGGCGGCGAACGGACTGGTCGACGCGGCCGAGAGGAGGGCGGCCGCATGCGGCGCCATCGCGTGCGGCCGGTTGGTGAGGATGGCCGCCTGGATGCCGTACCAGTAAAAGGCTGGTCCCCAGAGGGGTGGGTTGCCCAGCCGGTCGAGCAGCTCCAGCGCGTGGTTCCAGACCGGAGCCGCCAGCTCGGGCTCGTGCATCCGGGCCGCGGCCAGCCCGATCTCACCGAGCGGGAGCAGGCTGTAGACGTCGACCGGGTGGCCGACCAGCACTCCCCGCGCGTCGACCCACAGCCGGGCGAGCGCGCGAACGTCGTCCTGTCGGCGGGCCAACCCCAATCGCAGTCCCCAGGCCCACGGCTGCTCGCGTCCGGACCGCGGGTCGATCGCGTCGAGGAAACCGTGAGCGGCCGCAAACTGTCCCGCTTGCATGGACGTCCACGCCCGGAGCGCCGCGTACCGGGAGGCGCCGGCTGGGTCGTCGGACTCGGTATGCCGCGCGAGAACCGAGTCGGCCATGGCCAGATCCCCGGTATGCAGGGCCATGAGGGCGGCGAGGGTCTCAGGCGGGTCGGGCATCAGCTCGGGCCGAGGGGTGCCCGACGTGAAGACGCGCTGCACCAGGGGCGACATCGCGGCCGGCGGGTTGTCGCCCAACGAGCCGCGGACCGCGGTGGCCAGCGCACGCACCGGCGACCCGGTCAGACCCGGTGCCCTGTCGCCAAGGGAATCGAGCAGCTGGCCGGCGAGGGTGCTATCGCCGGCTCCGTAG
Organism: Lapillicoccus sp.; assembly: GCA_035535635.1. Classification (GTDB taxonomy): domain Bacteria; phylum Actinomycetota; class Actinomycetes; order Actinomycetales; family Dermatophilaceae; genus Lapillicoccus. The sequence continues at coordinate 6,494 of DATLPT010000144.1, forward strand.
AGCACGTATGCGGCGACCGCCGCCGCTTCCGGGTCGTCGCGGAGGACGGCAGTCTGAGCCGCCCAGCGACACAACGAGGCTGCCTGCGGCAGCTGACCGCTGAGCACTGCGACGGTAGCCGCCACTCGCACTCCGGAGGGCTCCGGATCCTCGCCCCGAGCCGAGACGCCGGTGAGTGCGACGCGAGCTCCGTCGAGGTCGCCGCCGAGGGCCAGGGCCTCCGCCCGCCGGATGGAAAGGATGTCCGCCGCACCGCCGCCGTCGATCGCCGTCGCATACAGGCTGGCGCTGGTGACCGGGTCGTCGGGGAGCAGCTCGTCACCGCGGACGACGAGGGCGTCGACGAGCCGCCGGTCCCGTAGCCCCGCGTGAACGAGGTCTTCCGCGAGCGGTCCGAGATCGACGCCGGCGCCCGCGAGGTCGTCGACCACCGTCAGGAGGTACGGACGGATGCGGTGCCGCGGCACGTGGTGGAGCACAGCCCTGCGGACGAGCGGCGGCACTTGGCCGTCGCGGCTGAGGATGCCCGCGTCGTAGACGCGGTCGAGAAGGCTGCGCAGCGGGGCGCCGGCCAGCGGGGCGAGCGGCGGCGGAAGTGGACCGCGGTCGACGGGATACCCCGCGCAGAGGGCCATCACCACCTCGTTCACCTGCTTCGGCAACCGGCCGAGCGCGCGTAGGACCTGACGTTCAGGGCGGGTAGGCTGCCCCGGGCGTGGGAGCGCCGGCACGGAGTTCTCGTCGGCCAGCAGCTCGGTCACCAGCCACGGCAGCCCGCCGGTGGCCGAGACGACGGCCCCAGCCTCCTCGAGCCGGTCGCGATCGCCGGTCGGCTCGAGCAGCGTCGCCACCTCGTCGGCGGTCCACGGCTCCAACGGGACGACGGTTCCGGCGCCGGCGAGGCGGTCGAGGGCCTCGCCGAACGAGCCGTCCCCCGGTGGCGGTTCGACGGCCACGACCACCCGTGGAGCCGACGCCACGCCGTGGCCGAGGACCGCCAGCTCCCGAGACGGCAGCAGGTGGGCGTCGTCCACGAGCACGACGTCGGGAGTGTCGCTCCCGGGAGCGAGGGGGTAGCGCTGGGTGCGAAGGCCGAGCGTGCGGCCGCTGCGTTCGAGATGACGCAGCGTGGTCGACTTGCCGAAGCCGGCGGGGGCGACGAGGAGCACGTGGCCGCGACCCTCCGCGAGCAGCCGCAGCGCCGACTCCGCCGCCTCGGTCACGACCTCCGCGTCCCGCACCGTGACGTGTCGGGTCACCAGGTCTCCTAGGGCGTAACGGTGCTGTCGGTGGTGTCCGCGAGGTCCGCCGAGCCGCCACCGCTGGAGCCAGCGGTCGAGGCCGACCCCGAGGCGGGCGACGAGTCGCCGTTGCTCGGCACGGGGTCGGTCGCGGGCTGCGGAGCCGGGTCGCCCGACGGCGTCGCGTCGGAGGCCGGCGGGTCACTGGTGGGCGGGTCGGACGGTGGTGGGTCGGACGGTGGTGGGTCGGACGCGGGCGGCGGGTCGCTGGGCATTGGGTTCGACGGGGCCGAGTCGCTGGCGGACGGTTCCGACGCAGGTTGGGTGCTGGACGCCGACGTCGCCCCCCCGACCGAGGTGGCGCCACCGGTCGGCGTGGCGGCACCAGCCGAAGTGGACCCGACGGCCGGCGCGGACCCCCTCGTCGTTGGCGATCGGGGAGCCAGCGTGCCGGAAGCCCCAGCTCCGCTGAGTCGTCTCGGCGAGGGCGTGTCGTCAGCATCCGCCGGAAGGACCATCGACAGCATCTGGTTGGGACCGAGCGTGCCGGTCGGGCCGGATAGCCATTGGGCGGACGGATCTCCTGCGCTGGGCGTGAAGGCGAGCCCGGACCCGTCGCCGATGCCCCCGGCCGCGCCCGCCCGTGCCGCGCTGCCGAGCCCGGTGGGCGCCGCCCACGTCGTGGGGTCGTCGGCAGTCTGCATCGCCCCGCCGATCGCCGGCACCGCCGCGACGGTGACCAGGAGAGCGGCGGCCATGGCCAGGTTGGTCGGTGCGGGCATGGGGATCCGGGCGAGCCGCGGCTGCGAGCGCGTGAACGCCGCCAGCACCCAGGACGCGGCCGGCGTTTGAGCGTCGGCGGGACGGCCGGTCGAAGACACTCGATCGTCGCCGTTCACCGGAGCCGGCGCGGGGTTGACCGCGGGATTGACAACAGGGCGCACCGCGGCGCCCCGCTCGACACTCGCGGCGGCCGGGTTCGTCCCAAGTCTCGAGGAACCGGAGGCGCCGCCCGGTATTGACGTCAGCGGCACCACCGGGTCCCAGTGGCGCCGGGCCTTGGCCAACGCCCCTACGGTCGGCTCGTCAGCCCTGGCCGCGGTCGGCGCCGGCATCGCGGACCGGGCTTGCCGGACCGATGCCGTTGCCGGCTCCACGCGGTCGACCACCGTGGCCGGGGTCGTCCCCTTGGTCATCGCGTCACCGACCCGCGGCACGGCGAGCACGGGGACCTCGAAGCGGGCACCGGCGGCCTGAACCAGTGACGGGGCGGCCGCCGCTCCGCCCAGGAGCAGGACCATCCGCAGCGGCGCCTCGTCGTCGTCGGTCCGGGAAAGCGCCGCCGCGAGGGTGTCGAGCTGCCGTCGGAGGAGACGGGCACCCAGCTCCTCGACGTCGCTGCGCACCATGCGGACCGGGACGCCCTCGACGTCGACGTCCACCGCCGTCTCCGTGGACAGGGCCACCTTCGCGCGCTCACACTCGCGTCGCAGACGGGTCATGTCGGGGCTGGGCGGTCCCACCGGTCGGCCGAAGCCGTCTCCGCTGCGGAGGGCCGCGAGCAGCACGTCGTCGACGGCATGGCCTGCGGCTCCGCGGTCGACGCGGACGGCGACGATGTCGCCGGTGGCTGGAGCGGACTGCTTCCACACGGCCGCCTCGACGCTGGAGCCTCCGACGTGAAGGACTCCCACGCGGTCGCCCGCACTGAGCTCGGCGCACTCGGGCGCCGCGGCCATCGCGGCCGCTGCCCGCGAGATCCAGGTGATGTGCGTGCCGACGGGAAGGCGTCGAGACAGGTGCCGCTCCACGGTGGCCCGACCGCGACGCGACACGTCGACGGGATGCACGAGCGTCAGCCGGCTCGCAGCGACCGGCTTCACGAGGTTGAACAGCGTCGCGATCTGTCGAGCGACCATCTCGGCGCCGGCGACTGCCTCGCCGCCGACGAGCATCGGTACGGGGTCGTCGACCCGCGAGAGCACATTGGCGACGAGGATGTCGCCGGGATGGAGCTGGTGCCGGGCCCCCCAGAACCAGCGCCCCGCCTCGGTGACCCGGAGGTCGGCGGGGAACTGCCCGGGCGCCGCACCCTTCACGAGCCCCGGCCGGGAGAACCGCCCGGCCCGCTCCACCGTCACCCAGAGGTTCGTCTCCCCCAGCTCGACGACCACGTCGGTGACGAGATCGGTCATAGCCCCGTTACGCATACACATCCCCTGTTTTGTCCGCCCTCGACGCTCACGATAAGCGGGGCTCCGAGGCCCCGGCATCGGCCGTACGGACACCGGGGTTCCAGCGGGCTAAACCCCCTAGTCACCCCCTAGTCCCTCATCCCGCGACCGAGGCCCCACCCCCAATGCGGCCGTCGAGGTGGGGGTGGTTACCCCGATGCGGCGCCGGGGTGCGGGTTCCTACCGTCCTCCGGAGGCAGGGAACGGTTCCCGGCTTTGACCCGCAGGGGAAGGAACACACCGCATGGCCATCACCCAGAGTCTTCTGGACTTCATCCTCAACCTCCTTCGCGACCCCGAGGCCGCGCAGGCCTACCACGCGAACCCGGAGGCCGCCCTGGCGAGCGCCGGGCACAGCGACCTGAGCTGCGCGGACGTCGACGCGGTCCGCCCGGTCGTCCTCGACTACGCCTCGGTCAGCATGGACCGCGAGTACAACACCGGCGGCAACCACTCCTCCGCGAGCGGCGACTCCGCGTGGGCGTACAGCGGCGGCGGGCACCCGAGCGGTGGCGGCCACGCCAGCGGCGGCGGCTACGACGGTGGTGGGCACCCCGGTGGCGGTCACCCCGGTGGCGGTCACCCCGGTGGCGGTCACCCCGGTGGCGGTCACCCCGGTGGCGGTCACCCCGGCGGAGGTCACCCCGGCGGAGGATCCGCTGGCGACGACCACTCGCACGCCGTTGCCCAGCTCACCTCGATCGTCAACAACTACACGTACTCCTCGACCATCGACGACCGCGACACCGTCACCGACCAGTCGGTGAACCAGAACATCTGGGCCGACGGGGACGTGACGCAGATCTTCGACAACGACGCGATCATCGCGTCCGGCGACGGCGCCATCGCCGCCGGCGGCTCGGTGGCGGTGGACAACTCCACCCACACGTCGATCCGGGACTCTTACAACGACAACTCCGACAACTCGGTGTCGATCAGCGACTCGTACAACGACAGCTCGGACAACTCCGACAACTCGACGAACGACTCGTACAACGACAGCTCCGACAACTCGGACAACTCTGATCACTCCGACCACTCGGTGACGATCAGCGACTCGTTCCAGGACAACGACGGCATCGACAACGACGGCGGCGACAACGACCTGGTCGACGTCGACGACTCGGGCAACGACAACTCGCAGACGGACAACTCGAACCAGGGCAACACCACCGACTCCGGCAACGTCGTCAACTCCGGCAACACGGCGACGGACTCGTTCAACGACAACTCGGGTCAGGACAACGACGGGATCGACGTCGACAACTCGGCGAACGGCAACGCCATCGACTCCGGCAACGGGAACGTCGTCGACTCCGGCAACGGGAACGTCGTCGACTCGGGCAACGGTTCGTTCAACGACAACGACGGCGTCGACAACGACGGCGGCGACAACGACCTGGTCGACGTCGACGACTCCGGGAACGACAGCTCGGACAACTCGACGACGGACAACTCGACCACCGACAACTCGACGACCGACAACTCGATCAACGACAACGACGGCGTCGACAACGACGGTGGCGACAACGACCTGGTCGACGTGGACGCGGACCACTCGTTCCAGACCGACCCGGTCAACGTGGACAACAACGACGTCCACTGATCGACCGGCGGTGACCGCGCGCGAGCGCTGAACCAACCGCACAGGCCCGGCGGGGATCCCCGCCGGGCCCGTGCGCTGCCCGCGACCGGCACCCGAGACATCACCGACGACGTTCAGACCGAAACCGGGCGATCCGGGAAACGCCGCAACGACGAGGCCCTAGCATCGACCGGGCGCTGCGGGGGCAGCATCACCCAGAGGAGAAGACACATGACCGTGGCAGCACCGGATCTCGTGCGGCGCACCCGGTCCCTGTGTGAACAGCAGGGGCGCGTCGACCTGGTCTCCAGGCTCGAGCACACGACTCGTCGCCTCTCGGACCCCTCCGTGCGGGTCCTCGTGGTCGGTGAGTTCAAGCAGGGCAAGAGCCAGCTGATCAACGCGCTGGTCAACGCGCCGGTATGCCCGGTGGACGACGACGTGGCCACGGCGGTGCCGATGGAGGTCCGCTACGGCGCCGAGCCGGCGGCCGCGCTGCTGCTCGCGTCCCGGTCCACGTCGGCTGCCGGCGGACCGGCGGAACCGGAGGAGGTGGCGGTCGACATCGACCGCGTCGCCGGCTCGGTCGCCGGACGGGTCGGGCGGACCGACTCCCGCACCGTGGTCGGCGCGAAGGCGTTCCTCCCGCGCAAGCTCCTGCAGGACGGGCTCGTGTTCGTCGACACGCCCGGCGTCGGAGGCCTCGCCTCGAGCCACTCGGCCAGCACGCTGGCCGCGCTGCCCACCGCCGACGCGGTCATCCTCGTCTCCGACGCGTCGAGCGAGTTCACCGCCCCGGAGGTGACCTTCCTTCGCCAGGCGCTGGCCGCCTGCCCGACCGTCGTCGTCGTCCTGTCGAAGACCGACCTGTTCCCCGACTGGCGCCGTGTTCGAGATCTCGACGGCAGCCACCTCGAGCGGCTCGGCCTCTCCCTCCCGATCCTCCCCGTCTCCTCGAACCTGCGGCTGGCTGCGGCCGCGCGCGCCGACTCCGACCTCAACGAGGAGTCCGGGTTCCCCGACCTGGTGCGATACCTGCATACCGAAGTCCTCGGCCGGCGCGACCACCTGCTCGTGCGGTCGACCGCCCACGACGTCACCGGCGTCGTCGACAACCTGCGGCTGGCGCTGGCCGCCGAACGGGACGCCCTCGACGATCCCTCGGCCATCCCGGAGCTCGTGGCCGCCCTCACCGAGGCCCGCACGCGAGCCGACGAGCTCAAGCGCCGCTCGTCCCGCTGGCAGTCCACGCTCTCCGACGGTGTCGCCGACCTCAACGCCGACCTCGACCACGACCTGCGGGACCGGATCCGGGTCATCGTCCGCGAGGCCGAGGCGTCCATCGAGAGCGGTGACCCCGGTGACTCGTGGGACGAGTTTTCGGTCTGGTACGAGCAGCGCATCTCGGCCGCGATCGCCGACACCTTCCTGTGGGCGGAGAGAAACGCCGGCTGGCTGGTCGAGGAGGTCGGACAGCACTTCTCCGAGGACTCCAAGACGCTCACGGCCGACTTCCACCTCGACGACACGACCGGCCTGGTGGACCCCGTCCACGAGCTCGGGCGGCTCGACACCGGTCACCTCAACGCACTGCAGAAGATGCTGGTCGGACTTCGCGGCTCCTACGGCGGCATCCTCATGTTCGGCCTCCTCACCGGTCTGGCCGGCATCCCGCTGGTCAACCCGATCTCGGTCGGCGCGGGGATCATCCTCGGCACCAAGGCCTACCGCGACGACGCCGACCAGCGGCTCAAGCGCCGTCGCGCCGAGGCCAAGGTCCTCGTGAAGAAGTACTCGGACGACGTCGTCTTCTACGTCTCGAAGCAGCTCAAGGACCGTATGCGGATCGTCCAGCGCGCCGTCCGCGACCACTACAGCGACGTGGCCGAGGAGCTGTCCACCTCGTTGAGAGAGTCGGTGGCCAACGCCCAGAAGGCGGCCTCGGCCAACGCCGCGGAACGAGCGGCCCGGCTGGCCGAGGTCAGGCAGAGCCTCGGCCAGCTCGACGAGCTGACCTCGTCGGCGAGACAGCTCGTGGGCCAGACACCCCAGCCGAACCGCCGTGAGCGTCCTGCTGGCAGCGGCCGCTCCCGACGTGCGGGCGACAACGGCTCCGGTATGCCGACCGACGGCGCCTCTCCTGCTCTAGCTGGTTCGCGCGCCGACGCGTCCAACGCGGCGGCGGCCCGATGAGGGCGTCGAGATGATCGCCCCCATCACGCACGACGACCCGACGCGCGGGCTCCTCGCGGAAGCGCGCGCCGTCCTCGCGGACGACGAGGCCGCGCAGGCCCGTCTCCGAGCCGCCCAGGACCGCCTCGACGAGCCGCTCCGTGTCGCCATCGCCGGAAAGGTCAAGGCTGGCAAGTCGACCCTCCTCAACGCCTTCCTCGGCGAGCGAGTCGCGCCGACCGACACCGGCGAATGCACCCGGGTCGTCACGTGGTACCGGCACGGCGCCGTGCCAGGCATCACCCTCGTACCGAGGACCGGGAGACCACGTCCACAGCCCGTGCGACGGGTTGACGGACGCCTGGTGCTCACCACAGACGGCCTGGCGATCGAGGAGATCGAGCGCATCGACGTCCACTGGCCGGCTCCGGCCCTCAAGGACCTCACGCTCGTCGACACCCCAGGTCTCGCCTCGCTGTCCGAGGAGCTCAGCCTCCACTCGTCCGCCGCGCTCACCCCGGAGGACTCGGTCTCGATCGTCGACGCGGTCGTCTATCTCATGCGTCACCTCCACGCGACCGACGCGAACTTCCTCGAGGCGTTCCGCGACCAGCAGTCCGACCCGAGCCTGTCCGCGATGACCTTAGCCGTGCTCTCCCGGGCCGACGAGGTGGGCTCGGGCCGCATCGACGCCCTCATCTCGGCGGCCCGGGTGGCGCAGCGGTACCGCACCGACCCAGCCGTCCGCGCACTCTGCCTCGACGTCGTCCCGGTCGCCGGGCTGCTCGCCGAGAGCGGTCGTACCTTGCGGCAAGTCGAGTTCGAGGCCCTGCGCGACCTCGCCGTCCTCAGCCGAGAGGACCGCGACCAGCTGCTGCTGTCCGCCGACCGGTTCGTCACGACGCCACTACCAGACGCGCCGGCGGCCAGCAGCGAGGTCCGGTCGGCACTCATCCAGCGCTTCGGGGTGTTCGGGATACGGCTGGCCACGGTCCTGGTCCGCGACGGCTTCCTGACCGGGTCGGCCCTGGCCGACGAGCTGGTCCGTCGCAGCGGCCTCGACGAGGTCACTCGGATCCTCACGACCCAGTTCGCCGCCCGGGCCGACGCGTTGAAGTCGCGGTCAGCCCTCCTCACGGTCCAGCGCGAGCTGATGAAGCACGAGGAGTCAGGCCGGTCGGCGGTCGACGCTCTGGCCGAACGCGTCGACGCCTTGCTGCACGCGCGGCACGACGTCGAGGAGCTCAGCCTCATCACCACGCTGCACACCACGCCGCCGACGGAGCTGCCGGCCGAGCGGCTAGCGGAGGCGGAGGCAATCCTCGGCGGCTCTGGCACCACGCCGGCGGCTCGTTTGCGGCGCGGCGCGTCCGACGACCGCGTTGCTCTTCGCGTCGATGCGGTGTCGGCGATTCAGCAGTGGCGACGGCTCCAGAGCGACCCGGCGAACGGCGAGGGCGCGCGCAACCTGTGCCGGGTCGTCCTCCGCACGCTGGAGGGCATCGTCGCCGACCTCGACCGCCCGGGCCAGCCGGCCGCCTAACGAGCGGGACGAGCACGGGGCGGCATACCGACGTCTCGCCTCACCCGTCGCCGGCGGGCGCCTCGTCGCGACCGCTGCGCAGCCACCTCGTCACCGACGGCGCGAAGGCCCGGACCGAGGCCACCAGGGCGAGCAACCCGCCGAAGATCAGCGCGACGACCAACAGCCAGCCCTGCCAGGCGGTCAGCGGGATGAGGATCGTGCAGAGAGCCGCCACCGCGACGTGGAGGATCGCCACCGGCACCAGCGCGATGCGAGGCCATCTGCGGCGGCGCGCAAGCAGCGTCGCGAAGCCCCACTCCGGGATGGCGACCACCAACAGCGCCGCGATCGCCGCGTAGACGATCAGAGGAGCGGCGTCGGCCAGCCGGGTCTCGGACACCGTGCCGTCCTGCTCGTGGAGCAGCTCGGTGAGGTTCGAGATGAGGCTCGACCGGGTCATCACCATCAACACGACCGCGAAGAAGAGCAGAGCGACGGCGACGTACCACATCGTCTGCGACCGCCGGAGCGCCAGCGGCACCGCCGCCTTGCCCGTGATCGGCGGTGGCGTCCGGTCCGACAACGCCGGCCGCTCGGGCCGCGCCACACGTGCCTCCGGACCGCCCGGCGCCCAGGCGCTGCTGGTCCGCTCCCCATCCCCCGATGCCATGCCCGTCACTGTACGGGGCGTGGCGAGCGCTCACCCGGCCTTCAGGGACGACTCCTTGTGGGCCGCCTTGGCCCGGTCAGTTCCCGCCCCGGATGCGACGATGGACGATCAGAGGAGGCGACCTCGGTCGCCATCGGGTGGCAGGAGGTCGGCCGTGCGAGCTCGGTCAGCGCTGACGACCGACCTCGACGGCCTGTATGCCGCCCAGCGGCTCTCCATGGTGCGACTGGCCCTGCTGCTGCTCGGCGACCGCGCCGTCGCGGAGGCGGTGGTCCAGCGCGCGTTCCTCGGGCTGCTCCGGCGCACCGACCGCAGGCGGCTCGACCCCGGAGTCGTGGTCGCGGAACTGCGGACGCGCGTCGTCATGGGCTGCCGCGCCGTGCACCGCAGAACGCGGCCGGACCTGCGTCCGAAGACACCGGAGCAAGACACCTACGCCGACGTCCTGTCACTTTCTCTGCGTGAGCGAGAGGTGGTGGTCCTCGACGTCTGGGCGCAGCTGAGCCGGCCGCAGGTCGCCGCGACCCTGAGGACGAGCGAGCGAGCGGTGGCGGCCACCTCCGCCTCGGCCCTCGCGACGCTGCGCCGGCCCGACGATCTGGACGGCTACACGCATACGAGAGACCGGATAGCCGAAGCCCTCGAGCGGCGAGCCGACGCGATCGGCGCCGAGGACCTGCGGTGGCGGTTCGCCGAGGTCATCGACGAGGACGCCCGGCGGACCGCCCAGCAGCGCCGTGGGTGGCTGTTGGCCGTGGCTGTGCTCATCGTCGTGGCCGTGGTCCTCGCCGTCCAGGCCGGCGTCCAGCGCTACACCGGTCCGACTCCGTCTCCGACCCCGTCCCCCTCGCCGTCGGACGCCCGGGTCACGAGCCCGCTGTCGTCCCCCGCGCTGGCCCCCGGCGAGCATCCGAGAGCCGACATCCCCTGGGCCGACGTCGGGCCGGGATGGGTGGTCATCGCGACCGCCACCCCGGCGACCGCGGTGACGACGACCCTGTTGCTGGTGAGTCCTCAGGGAACGCGTTACGGGCTCGGCAGCGCTCCGGAGGGCATGGTGATCCAGGACGTCAGTGCGGACGCCCGACACGTCATGGTGGCCGTCGGCTCCCGCGCTCAGGAGTGGGACCTGCCGGCGGGGACCGCCCGGGAGGTCGTGACGCCGTACGGCTGGAAGACCGTGCGCTACGCCGGACCGGACCCGAGCTACGGCTACCTCGCGCTCTGGACCGACTCCTCGTCGTCGGTGCGCGTCCAGCGCTGGACGTGGGACGGCAACCTGCGCAACGACTACGACACAGCGCTCGCCAGTATCGCCGGCAGCCCGCGCCACCCCGGCGTCCTTGTCAGCCCCGACGGCTCGACCGCGCTGCTCTCATCCCGCGACGGACCACTCCAGCTCCTCGACTTCGCGACCGACACCATCGCCAGCCCCGGTCCCTTCGACGAGGCGCCGACGTGTGAACCGTTGGGTGACTGGTCCGCGACCGAGGCGGTCGTGGGCTGCGGCTCGTCGGTACAGGTCAACGCGTACGGCAACCTCGTCGGTCGGCCGCTCCTCGTCACGCCAGCCGGAGCGACACCGGTCCGCGCGGCGGGTGCGTGGCAGACCGCGGGACCCGACGTCGTCCAGCTCGACGACCTCTGCTCGCCCGCGTTCGGCGGCATCCTCTTCGACCGCCGGATCGCGCCGATGAGCGCCGGCGGCGTCGCCGAGGGTCTCGTCCCCAACCAGGCCGTCGGCCGCACCGTCTACCTCGGCGGCACCCGGTGCGCGACGGACGGTGACCGGTTGGTCGCCTACGACGTCGCCACCGGGCGGACGACGGAGCTGGCCGGCCCGGACGCCGGCGGCCGAACAGTCCGTCAAGCCCTCGTCATGGTCCGGCCGCGCTGAGTGCGACGATGACCGGGTGAGCGAGGCCCAGAAGAAGAGCGAGAACCGCAGCAATCCCACGACCGAGGAGTTCCGGAAGTTCGTCAAGTCCGGATGGGCGCCTCGGTCGGTCTCGACGCCCGAACGGGCCGAGGCCGCGTCGTATGCGGCGGCGCGCCGTGACGCGGTCAGCGCCCGGTTCCCGGGCGAGCGCCTCGTCATCCCCGCCGGCGGACTCAAGGTCCGCAGCAACGACACCGACTACGTGTTCCGGCCGCACTCGGCGTTTGCGCACCTGACCGGGTTCGGCGGCGACCAGGAACCGGACGCGGTCCTGGTCCTCGAGCCGCGGCCCGGCGGCGGCCACGACGCGGTCCTCTACTTCAAGCCCTGGGGCGGACGGGACTCCGACGAGTTCTTCGTCGACACGCGGTACGGCGAGTTCTGGGTGGGCGCCCGGCCGACTCTGGACGAGATCGAGGCCGAGTTCGGCGTGACCGCGCGCGACATCGACGAGTTCGCTGACGCGGTGGCCAAGGACGCCGGCGAGATCACCGTCCGCGTGGTGCGAGACGCCGACCGTGACGTGACGGCCCAGGTCGAGCAAGCTCGGGCCGCGGCGTCCGAGGTGGCGGCGTCCGCCGACGAGGTCGAGGCCCAGGTGGAGGCCGACGAGGAGCTGTCCCGGTTCCTCTCGACGCTGCGGATGGTCAAGGACGAGTGGGAGGTCGAGCAGCTGCGGCTCGCGATCGCGGCCACCCAAGAGGGGTTCGAGGCGGTCATCGGCCAGCTGGATGAAGCGGTGGCGAGGGGCCGCGGTGAGCGCTGGGTCGAAGGCGTCTTCGGTCTGCACGCACGGCACCGCGGCAACGGGATCGGGTACGACTCGATCTGCGCCAGCGGCGACCACGCGACGACGCTGCACTGGATCAAGAACACCGGTGACGTCGACGACGGCGACCTGCTGCTCCTCGACGCCGGAGTCGAGGTCGACTCCCTTTTCACCGCCGACATCACCCGGACCCTTCCCGTGAACGGCACGTTCACCGAGGCTCAGCGCACGATCTACGACGCGGTCTACGCCGCACAGCAGGCGGCCATGGAGGCCATCAAGCCGGGCGTGAAGTTCAGCGAGATCCACGACACGGCGATGCGGGTCATCGCCGAGTACCTCCTCGAGTGGGGGCTGCTGCCCGAGGGCGTCGGCGTGGAAGACACGTTGGACCGGGAGCACGGCATGTACCACCGGCGGTGGATGGTCCACGGCACCTGCCATCACCTCGGCATCGACGTGCACGACTGTGCGCAGGCGACCCGGGCCGACTACAAGGACGCCGAGCTGCGGCCGGGCATGGTCTTCACGGTCGAGCCCGGCCTCTACTTCAAGGCCGACGACGAGTTGGCACCCGCGCAGTTCCGCGGCATCGGGGTGCGCATCGAGGACGACATCGTCGTCACCGAGGACGGCTACGAGAACCTTTCAGCGGCCATGCCCCGCACAGCAGACGACGTCGAGGCGTGGATCGCGCGGGTCCGGTCCCGCTGACTTCTCCCCTTCCAGACTCACGTTGTTACCAGCTGGCGGGCCGTTGAGGCCGCCAAAGTCACAACAACGTGAGCCTGGAAGCGGGAAGCGCGGTCAGAGTTGGTTGGCCGGCGGCGGGGGCGGCTGCGAGCCCGGCGCGTCCGACGCATACCCACCGGTCGGCACGTACCCGTAGCTGGAACCGCCGAGCCCCGCACCGCCGAGGATGTCGCGCGCCTGCTGGGCGAACTTGTGCTCGACGAGCACCTCGTACTTGCTCGGCACGATGAGGCTGACCGAGCTGAAGTCGCGCTGGCCGCCGGTCAACGCATACGTGCCCGCCGCCCAGGCCAGCCCGAACAGCGCCCCGAAGAGGACCGTCGACAGGACGATCTGGATGACGTTGCCGCCCTGAGGAGCGAACAGCGCGAAGATCAGGCCGACGAACAGGCCGAGCCAGACGCCGGACAGCGCGCCGCCGAGCAGCACGCGACCCCAGGTGAGGCGCCCGGTGATGCGCTCCAGCTGCTTGAGGTCGGTGCCGACGATGAGGCAGTTCTGGACCGGGAACTCCTTGTCGGACAGCGTGTCGACGAGCTTCTGGGCCTCCTCGTACTTGTCGAAGGTCCCCAGCGACATGGGGTACTCAAGGTTGAGGCGGGCGCGGACCTGACTCAGGCCCCGAGGCTGCGTGCTCATGACGTTCAGTATCGCAAACCGGACGGCGCGTCTCGCGGACCGGTCAGCCCCGCGCGGCGTACTCCTCGAGGAGCCGGCGTCCGATGATCATCCGCTGGATGTCGGCGGTGCCCTCGCCGATGAGAAGCATCGGCGCCTCACGGTAGAGCCGCTCGATCTCGTACTCCTTGGAGTACCCGTACCCGCCATGGATCCGGAAGGCGTCCTCGACGACCTCGGCGCAGTATTCCGAGGCCAGGTACTTCGCCATCCCGGCCTCGAGGTCGTTGCGCTCGCCGGAGTCCTTCAGCCGCGCCGCCCTGACCATCATCTGGTGGGCCGCCTCGACCTTGGTGGCCATGTCGGCGAGCCGGAACAGCACCGCCTGGTGCTCGGCGATCTTCTTGCCGAACGTCTCCCGCTGCTGCGCGTAGTCGATGCCCAGCTCGAACGCGCGCCGGGCCACCCCGCAGGCCCGCGCCGCGACGTTGACCCGGCCCACCTCGACGCCGTCCATCATCTGGTAGAAACCGCGGCCCGGCTCGCCACCGAGGATCTGGCCGGTCGAGCTCCGGTATGCGTCGAGGAGCAGCTCGGTGGTGTCGACGCCCTTGTAGCCCATCTTCTCGATCTTGCCCGGCACGGTGAGTCCGGGCGCGACCTCGCCGAAGCCGGGCTCCTTGTCGACGAGGAAGGTCGTCATGTTGCGGTAGACGCTCTCGGCGCCGGTGTCGGTCTTGACCAGGACCGCGACGAGGTTGGCCGAACCCCCGTTGGTGAGCCACATCTTCTGACCGGTGATCGTCCACCGATCGCCCTGTGCTGGAACGGCTTTCGTGCGGATCGCGGCGACGTCACTGCCGCATCCGGGTTCGCTCATCGAGAAGGCGCCCCGGACCTCGCCAGTGGCCATGCGGGGCAGGTACCGCTGCTTCTGCTCCTCGGTGCCGTGCTGGAGCAACAGATAGGCGACGATGAAGTGCGTGTTGATGATGCCGCTCACCGACATCCAGCCGCGGCTGAGCTCCTCGACGGTGAGGGCGTAGGTCAGCAGCGACTCCCCCAGGCCCCCGTACTCCTCGGGGATCGTCAGCCCGAAGATCCCCATCTCCTGCATCTGCTCGACGATCTTCGTCGGGTACTCGTCGGCGTGCTCCAGGGACGTCGCGACGGGCAGGATCTGCTCGTCGACGAACTTCCGGACCAGGCCGAGCAGCTCCTGCTGCTCTTGCGTGAGTTGCTCGGTCTGCTGCAGCCGCGCCATGACACGCGAGTATGCGTGAGGTCGCCTTCCGGACGGCCGCAAACGTGACGCGCCTCCCACCCCGCAGTTCTCGGTTGGAGGTATAACCGAGCGCTCTAGCGTCTCGGATATACCTCCACCCAAAGAACGGTCAGGCGTAGATCGGGCCCACCGCCGGGTAGGTCTCCGTCAGCAGCCCACGGATCGTCGAGAGCGACGGCGTCGGCGACGCCGCTGACGACTGGAACCCGTTGTCGAGCCGCATCGGCTTGCCCCACGCGATCAGCGACTCGATGGTCGGGGAGGTCGCATTGCCGGACAGCTGGCCGAACCAGTCCTCCCGCGCATACGTGATGTCGCCGCCGATCGAGACCAGCTCCACCCATGACGGGTCCGCGAGGCACACGCTCTCGTACGGGTCTGAATGGTGACGCTCGAGCACGAGCACATCGGCGGGCCGCCCCTCGGCCAGCGAGCCGAGATGGTCCGACAGCCCCGCCATCGATGCGGCCACCGACGTCACCATGGCGACCAGATCTGCCGCCGCGATCGGGTGCCCTTCCAACGCCAGCTGCCGACGCGCCACCTTCATCTCCGCCAGCAGGCTCGTCGACCCGGACGGCAACCAGTCCGCGCCGAGCGCGACAGGCATACCGGCGGCCCGCGCCGCTCCGGCGAGGGTCGTCGAGCCGTAGAGCCGTAGGTTCGACTGGGGCGACCACACCAGCCGGCAGCCGGCGTCGGCGAGCGTGTGCAGGTCGGCCTCCGACAGCGCCGAGCCGTGGATCACGTTGGTGGCCGGCGTGGCTGCGCCCGAGGCGAGGAACGACTGGAACTCGGTCGCGCTCCGTTCGTCGCCCTGCACGCCTTCGCACAGGTGCAGGTAGAACGCGTTCACGTCGCCCGTTCCGATGTCCGACACGATCTTCTTCAGCCGCGGCAGGTCGCGTGACGATCCCGACGGCAGGTCGATCATGGCGCGGGCCTTGTGGTCACCGAAGATCCACAGATCGACGTTGCGCACCAACGGTTCCGCCTTCGTCGTGGTGCTCGCCGCCGACGAGCCCTGGATGGCCGTCGTGCCGCCCGCGAGCGCGCGCACCTCCGCATACCGGCTCTGCGTCTGCGGCGGCAGGGTGCTGAGGATGGTGTTCTGGGCGTCGCGCACCAGGGCCTTGTAGGGGGCGCTGGCCCGCCAGCGGTACCGGTTCGCGTAGAGCTTCGGCGGCTCCCACGCAGCGAAGACGTTGAAGTCCGGGTGGCCGTGCAGGTCGATCAGCACGGGCAGGATGACACCGTCCGTCTCGACGACCGGCACATCGGACGGCTTGCGCTTCGACATCCTCGCGACCGTCCCGTCGGCGACCGTGACGTACCCGCTCGACCACGCGCCCTCCGGCGTGATGACCGCACCGTGCAGCGCGAGCG
>DATLPT010000145.1:0-22960 GCA_035535635.1 Lapillicoccus sp.
GCGTGCTGACCCGCGCGGACTGCGGCGACGTCAGCTGGCGTTCGTGCTTCCACAGCCCCGCGTCACGGATCTCCTGAAGAGTTCGGGCCAGGTCGTCCCGCGTCGCGGTGTCCATGGGCTTGACCGTACGGTGGCCGGGTGCCGTTGACCCAGCAGGAGTGCACCGCCGCCATCGCCGAGCACAGCGCCGGGTTCGCCGGCGCCGCGACGGGCAACCTCGACGCCGACGTCGAGTTCTGTCCGGGATGGACCGTCCGGGACGCCGTCCACCATCTCACCCGGGTGCAGTGGTTCTGGGCGACCATCGTCGAGGACGGTCTGACCGAGCGGCCCGACCACCTCGAGGAACCGGAGAGAGCCTGTGACGAAACGGCGGTCGAGGTGTTCCGCACGGGCGCCGACCGGTTGGTCCGCGTGCTCAGCGGGGCCGACCCGGCGGCGCCGGTCTGGACGTGGGCGCCCGCTCAGCAGGACGCCGGCTTCGTGATCCGGCACCAGGTCCAGGAGGCCGTCGGTCATCACTGGGACGTCGCCCGCGCGGCCGGTCGGGCCATCCATATCTCAGCAGAGGTGGGCGCCGACTCGGTCGACGAGTTCCTCAACTTCTCGGTGTCCAACCCGTCCGACGTCGAGGACCCGCCGCCTCCGCCGCTCGACGGGCGACTGGGGTTCGCGTGCTCCGACTCCGACGCCGCCTGGCTGGTCGCTGACGCCGATCCGCCGGGCACCGCCTCGGTGAGCCGGACCACGAAGGCGGCCCTCGACGCGGAGAGTGTGCCGACGGTCGTCGGGACCGGCGGTCAGCTGCTCCTCTGGCTCTACGACCGGCACGGCGATCCCGCGGGCGACGCGGACGCTGATGCGCTGGATCCCGCTCTGCGGCAACGGTTCCGCCGCCTCTGCTACACGGACTGACGCCTCAGGCCGTGGCGGCGGCGAGCTGGCCGCAGGCTCCGTCGATGTCCTGTCCGCGGGTGTCTCGGATCGTGGTGGGGATCCCGGCGGCGCGCAGTCGTTCCACGAACTGCTGCTCCACGCCGGGTCTGGACGCGGTCCACTTGGAGCCGGGGGTCGGGTTGAGCGGGATCGGGTTGACGTGCACCCAGCCCCGGCCACGAGCATTGAGCTTGAGGCCGAGGAGGTCGGCCCGCCAGGCCTGGTCGTTGATGTCGCGGATCAGGGCGTACTCGATCGACACGCGCCGCTTGGTCGCCCGAAAGTACCGGTATGCGGCGTCGATCGCCTCGTCGACCGACCACCGCGTGTTGATGGGGACCAGCTCGTTGCGCAGCTCGTCGTCCGGCGCGTGCAGCGAGAGCGCGAGCGTCAGTGGGAGGCCCTCGGCGGCGAGCCGGTCGATCGCCGGGACGAGGCCCACCGTCGACATGGTGACGCCGCGGGCCGACATGCCCAGCCCGTCAGGGGTGGGGTCCGTGAGGCGCCGGATGGCGCCGATCGCCGCGCGGTAGTTGGCCAGCGCCTCCCCCATCCCCATGAACACGACGTTGGAGACCCGCAGCGGCGCTTCTCGCTCGTTCTCGGCGCCCCGGCCGGCGAGTTCACCGCGGCGGAGTGAGCGGGCCGCATACACGACCTGCTCCACGATCTCCGCGGTGGAGAGGTTGCGGGTCAGGCCGGCCTGCCCGGTGGCGCAGAAGGGGCAGTTCATCCCGCAGCCCGCCTGGCTGGAGATGCACATCGTGACGCGGTTGGGGTACCGCATGAGCACCGACTCGACGAGAGCCCCGTCGTGGAGCCCCCAGGCCGACTTCAGGGTCTCACCGTCGTCGGCGGTGCGCTGCACGATCGGCGTCAGCAAGGTCGGCAGCAGGTCGCGGACCAGGTCGTCACGGACGCCCTTCGGCAGGTCTGTCATGTCCTTCGGATCATCGACCAGCCGCTCGAAGTAGTGCGTCGACAGCTGCCTCGCGCGAAACCCTTTGTGGCCCAGGGACTCGACTGCCTCACGACGCTGCTCAGGCGTGAGATCGGCCAGGTGGCGTGGCGGCTTGCCGCGGCGCGGCGAGGTGAAGGTGAGCTGGCCCGGCCGGGGCGGTGTCGTGGTGGGCGTCGGCAGATCGGTCATGGCGTGACCCAGTGTCTCAGCCGGCGCCGGCAAGGTCCGCGTGTCCACATGCGACGTGCACCTCGTCCCGGAATCCACAGGACCGCTGCTCCAGCACTTCTCGCGCCACCGAGCCGGCCATCATCAGGCGATGAATCTCCCGTTGTCAGTCGTCGGCCTCGCCAGAGAGAAGCACGGCGTCGTGAGCCGAGACCAGCTGACACGCCATGGCGTGTCGACCGCTCAGATCCGGTCGTCGCTAGGCCGGTCATAGAGACAGCTGCTCCCTGGAGTAGTGCAGCTGGCACCAGCGCCACCCACGCTCGTCCAGCGTCAGATGGCGGCACTGCTCTATGGCGGGGCGCGGTCCTGGCTGGCGGCCCGAGCGCGGCAACGGTCCTCGGCTTCCTTCCGGTCGAGCCACACGCTCGCGTCTACGTCCTGGCTCCGCCGACTGTCAAGCCTCGTGCCCTCGAGTGGGTCACGATCCGTCGCACCTATCTCCTCGACGAGCGCTTGGTGGAGAAGGATTCGCTTCGGCTGTCCTGCCGGTCTCGTGCCGTTGTCGACGCTGCCGCGGTGCTGCCCGACGACACGGCGCGTGGCGTGCTCATCGATGTGATGCGTCAACGGATGGTCAGGCTCGACGACCTCACGCATTGGATTGAAGCTCGTGAACGACGGGGCGGCCCCGGCTTCGGGAACTCCTTCACGAGGCGGCCGCCGGCTCGTGGTCGGTCCCCGAGGCGGATCTCGCGACGTTGGTGCGCTCTTCACGAGTGCTTCCACGCGTGATGCTGAACCCCCGGCTCAAGGACATGCACGACAAGCGGCTGACGACGCCGGACCTGTGGTTCGACGACGTCGGCATGGCGGTCATGGTGCACAGCCGGCAGTTCCATTCGGGCGCCTTGCAGTGGGGACACCACGGTCACCGACGACTCAGACCTGTCGAGCTGTCGCATCGTCGTGGTCGGCGTGACGCCCGAGCAGCTGGCAAGAGACCCATGTTCCGTGCTGCGCCGGATCGAGTCGCACTACGTCGTCGCTCGTGAGTCGGGCTTCCGGCCAGCGGTGATCGCGACGCCGCGGTTGTGCTCCGGAACTCCGCCTGACTGATGAGAGTCGTTCTGCTCGGAACCGACCAGGAAGTCATATACCCGGTCGTATGCCTGAGGAGGTCGTTATAGCAACCGATCCGGGTATATGACCTGGGAGCGCCCCAACGCCGCCGCAGACCCAGCTACGAGGTGGCCACCGGGACCAGGACCGCGAGCACGGCCCAGATGATCGGTGCAGTCAGGATCAGCGAGTCGAGGCGGTCCATGAGGCCACCGTGGCCGGGAAGGATGTTGGACATGTCCTTGATGCCGAGGTCGCGCTTGATCGTCGACTCGACGAGGTCGCCCGTTGTCGCCCCCACCGCTGCCGCCGCACCGGCCACGAGGCCGGTCCACCAGGGCCCGTGCAGCGCGAGCACCACGCACGCCACGCCCACCGCCATGCAGAACAGCACCGAACCGGCGAAGCCCTCCCACGACTTCTTGGGACTGATGGTTGGGGCCAACGGGTGCCGCCCGGCGAGGACACCCACCGCATACCCTCCGATGTCGCTCGCCACGGTCACGGCGATGTAGGTGAACATCCGCCACGTCCCGTCGTCCGGCGCGAGCAGCAGCGAGGAGAAGGCCGCGAGGAACGACGGGTATGCGGCCACCAGCGCCCCGCCCATGATGTCCCGGGCCGCTCCGGTCACCCCGTCCGCCACCCGCCAGACGAGGATCGCCACACAGGTCAGCGCGTAGCAGACCAGCAGCGCCTGGGCGCCACCCACGTACGCCGCACCGAGCATGCTGATGCACCCGACGATGCTGGGGACGAGCGGGACCGCGAAGCCACCTGCGCGCAGCGCCCGGCACAGCTCCCAGACACCGACGCATACCGCCGCCGTCGCGAGAACCACGAACGTCCACTTGGGGATGACGAAAAGGGTGACGACGACCGCGGCGCCCAGCGTGAGACCCACGGCGATGGCAGCGGGGAGGTTCCGGCCGGCGCGGGAGACCTTGACCGACTCGACCTCGGTGGTGACCGGAGCGACGAGCGGACCCTCCGACTCGTCAGGCGACGGCACCGGTACGTCGGTCATGTTGCGTGCGGGCACGGGCATCTCGGGAGCCTTCAGACCTCGAGGAGCTCGCTCTCCTTGCCCTTGAGCAACGCGTCGACGGTGTCGACGTACTTGCGGGTGAGCGTCTCGAGCTCCTTCTCGCCGCGCACCCCGTCGTCCTCGCCGACCTCTCCGTCCTTGACCAGGCGGTCGAGGTCGGTCTTGGCCTTGCGCCGGACGTTGCGGATGGACACGCGCGCCTCCTCCGCTTTGTGGTGCGCCAGCTTGATGTACTCCTTGCGCCGCTCCTCGGTGAGGATCGGCAGGACGATGCGGATGATGTTGCCGTCGTTGCTGGGGTTCACCCCGAGATCGGAGTCGCGCACCGTCTTCTCGATCTCGTGCATCGACGACTTGTCGAACGGGCTGATGATGATGGTCCGCGCCTCGGGCGTCTGGAACGACGCGAGCTGCTGGAGCGGCGTCGGCGCCCCGTAGTAGCTGACCAGGAGCTTGTTGAACATGCCGGGGTTCGCTCGACCGGTCCGGATGCCCGCGAAGTCCTCTTTGGCGACCTCGACGGCCTTCTCCATCTTCTCCTCGGCCTCGAAGAGCGTCTCGTCAATCATCGTGTGTTCCTCACACATCAGTCCGTATGCGTCAGTGCCCGCACTCCCGCTGCCGGCCTGCGGTCAGACCGGCGTGACGAGCGTGCCGATCCTCTCACCTTGCAGCGCGCGGGTGATGTTCCCCTCACCCTCCATGCCGAAGACGACCATCGGCAGCTTGTTGTCCTGGCAGAGGCTGAACGCCGCCTGGTCCACCACGCGCAGTCCCTGCTGGATGGCCTCGTCGAAGGTGAGCTGGTCGATCTTCCGGGCCTCGGGATGGACCCGCGGGTCCTTGTCGTAGACGCCGTCGACGCCGTTCTTGCTCATGAGGACGGCGTCGCACTTGATCTCGAGGGCCCGCTGGGCGCTGACGGTGTCGGTCGAGAAGTACGGCATGCCGGCGCCGCCGCCGAAGATGACGACTCGGCCCTTCTCGAGGTGGCGGATCGCCCGGCGAGGAATGTAGGGCTCGGCGACCTGCCCCATGGTGATCGCGGTTTGGACCCGGGTCTCGACGCCGTATTTCTCGAGGAAGTCCTGCAACGCCAGGCAGTTCATCACCGTGCCCAGCATCCCCATATAGTCGGCGCGCGACCGGTCCATGCCCTTGGCCTGCATCTCCGCCCCGCGGAAGAAGTTCCCCCCGCCCATGACGATGGCCACCTGGACGCCGCTGCGCACCGCCTCGGCGACCTGGTCGGCGATCCGCCGCACCACGGCCGGGTCGAGGCCGAGCCGACCACCGCCGAACACCTCCCCGGACAGCTTGAGCAGCACCCGATGGAACCGCGGGCGGGACCCGTCGGCCTGGTTGGCGAGCGTCACAGGGCGACCTCCCGTGAAGTGATGCGCGAGCGTGCCCCCGTCATGAGCAGCGTCAGGGGATCTTTCCACACCCCAACGCTCGGGACACGAGAGAGGTACCGTCCGCCGCAGAAGGACTCATCCGACCTCGTCCAGCCGCTTCGCCAAGAAGGCGCGCTCAACCTCGTTGCCAGTCAGGGCCAAGGCTTCCTCGTATGCGTTCCGCGCCTCCTCCAGCCGGCCCAGCTGCCGCAGGAAGTCGGCCCGGGCCGCGCTGAGGTAGGGGTACGTCGCGAGGACCGGCTCGTCGTTCAGGGGCATCAGGGCGTCGAGGCCGGTTTGGGGGCCGTCGCGCAACCCGATCGCCGCGGCCCGGTTGAGAGCGACGATGGGGGACGGTCGCAGTTCGAGCAGCACGTCGTAGAGCCGTACGACCTCGTCCCAGTCCGTGTCGGCCCAGCTCGGCGCTTCGGCGTGCACGGCGGCGATCGCGGCCTCCACGGCATAACGGTCGGGCGGTCGCCCCGCGAGGGCGCGGGTGAGCAGGGCGGCGCCCTCCTCGATCTCAGGGCGGTTCCAGAGCGACCGATCCTGTTCAGCCATGAGGACGAGCGAGCCATCGGGACCGACCCGGCTGGCGCGACGGGCGTCGACGAGCAACATCAGGGCGAGGAGACCGGCGACTCCGGTCTCGTCAGGGAGCAGCTGGTCGAGGATCCGACCGAGGTCCAGCGCGCGGTCGACGAGGTCGCGGCGGACCAGATCGTCGCCCGCTGGCGCCGCGTGCCCGGTCGTGAAGACGAGGTAGACCACGTCGAGAACCGTTGCCAACCGCTCCGGGAGCTCCGAGCGGCTCGGCACGCGGTAGGGGATGCGGGCCGAGGCGATCTTCTTCTTCGCGCGGGTGATCCGCGCCGCCATGGTCGGCTCCTGCACGAGGAAGGCGCGGGCGACCTCCGCCGTCGACAACCCGCATACCAGCCGAAGGGTCAGGGCCACCTGCGCATCGGCGGACAGCGCCGGGTGGCAGCAGGTGAACACCAGCCGAAGCCGGTCGTCGTCGACGGCGGGCCGTTCGCCGACCACGGGTGCGGCGTCGTCCGCCACGAGCAGCGGTAGCCGGCGCCGGAAGGCGGCCCGTCTCCGCAGGGCGTCGCGGGCACGGTTCGCCGCGACCGTGGTCAGCCAGGCACCCGGCTTGCCCGGGACGCCGTCCCGCGCCCAGGTGACGAGGGCCTGCGCGAAGGCGTCCTGCGCGCACTCCTCCGCGAGGTCCAGGTCACGGGTGAAGCGAGCCGTGCTCGCCAGCACGGACGCCCACTCGCTGCGGTGTGCGTCCGCGACGGCGTCGGCGACGTTCGCGGTCAGGAGCGTTCCACGATCGGCCGGACCTCGATGCCGCTGTGGTCCTCGGCCGTCTCGCGGAGCAGGCTGGACCACCGGACCACCTCGTCGAGGTCGGTCGCCTCGACGACGTAGAACCCGCCGAGCGCCTCCTTGGTCTCGAGGAAGGGCCCGTCGGTGATGGTCGGCGAACCCGACCCGGCCCGAAGGCTGGTGGCCGTCGCGCTGTTCTCCAGCTGATGGCCACCGAGGACGGCGGACCCGGCGGCCTCCTGGAACGCCCGGTGTCCCTCGTGGTTGACCTCCCACTCCTGGTCCGTGCGGTTGTCCCACCGCTTCTCGTCGCCGTAGATCAGCACCAGGTACTTCGCCATGTCTGGCCTCCTTCTCCAGCCGGACCGTCCGACCTAACTCCCCGACGATCGGCTCGGCCGCGGATCGACAGCCCACCAGCTCTCCATTCGCAGAACGGCGGGCGCATCCCGGCCGACGTCCAGAACGCGGGCCAGGTGAAAGAGGTACGCGGCGATGCCCGCCGCGCCCTGCATCCAGCCAACGCCGGGTGGCAGCAGCGGCTCGGGTTTGCGGTGCTCCAGAAATCGCCAGAATGCGCGGCCGTCCGCCTCGACGGCCCTCTCCACGAGCGCCTCTCCCAGGCGGACGGCGAAGGCGAGGTCGGCCTCGGCACCCGCCCTCGTCCAGGCATCGAGGAAGGCGTCCCCGACGCCCGCGGTTCCGCAGCATCGGCCGTCGTTGTCCCAGAAGCCTGGTCGCAGCCGTTCGGGCAGGCCGGAGGTCCGCACGCTGTGGCGGCCACGCGCATACCAGCTGGTGGTGGGCTCTCCCGAGATCTCGGCGACGCCGGCCCGGTCGAGGGCAAGGAAGAGCAGCGACGTGCCCGTCGGGCCGTGACACCAGCCGTAGGAGATGGGGTTGGCCTTCGCCGGGTCAGGCGGAGGGATGGCGAGCGGGACTGTCAGCCCATCACCGGACGTGTCCCCGAGCGAGACGAGATGCTCGGCACCCCGCCGAGCAGCCTCGACGAGGTCCCCGCGGTCCAGCTCGGCGCCGGCCAGCGCGAGGCCCGCGGCGATGCCGGCTAGACCGTGCGACCAGTTCGGCATCTGTTCTGTCCGCCCGGCGAGATCGAACCGTCGGGACACCATGCGCCAGTTGGTCCCGGTGGTCTCGGGTTCGGCCTCGGCCAGGAGGATGTCGGCGGCGCGCTGCGTCAGTTCGCGAGCACCCGGGACGTCGTGACGGATCGCCCAGACTCCCGCCAGGACGGCCGAGGCGGTTCCGAGGGTCGCGTCGTTGATCCGTGCTCCTGGACGGTACGCGCGCGTGGGCAGGCCGGTACCGGGCGGCCACCCGTCGGCGTCGACGGTGTCGAGCATGCGGCGAACCGCGATCTCGGCGCCGGGCTCGTCGAGGGCGACGAGTGCGCCCACCATGCCGGACAAGCCGTCGAAGAACGACGCGTCGGTGACGACCGGAATCTGCGTCCGGAGCCGGTGCGCGATGGCCCCGGCCAGCTCGGCCTCCTCGTCGGTCCACGTCCTCGTCGACCGGACCTCGGCGAGCACGAGGGCGAGACCACCGATTCCCTCGTGGATGCCGTCGCGATATGCGCTGGAGGGCGATTCGTCGTTGTCGCCCGACTCGGCGGCCTCGTCGACCCCGACGCAGGCCGGGATCCAGGGGCCGTCGGACCACCGCACGTGGTCGAGGACCCAGCGCCAGCCCGCCTCGGCAACCTCTCGCATGCGGACCGGCGTGGTGGTCGTCACCCGCGCATCGTGGCACGCGTCCGCGGCGACACAATTCCTCGACGACAGAATGTCGAGGTGTCGCAGGTGAGCTCGACGCGGACGACGAAGTACCGGGTGCTCCGCGTGGTGCTGTGGGGCGGCAACCATTCGCTCGAGTGGGCCGTGCGGCACGGCATCGCGCCGCGGGCGTTCGCGCTCCTCGAGACCAGGGGCCGGCGCACCGGTCTGGCTCGCCGCACGGTCGTGGGCAACGGCCTCGGCGGCAACACCTTCTGGATAGTGGCGGCGCACGGGTGGCAGTCGGACTACGTCCGGAACGTCGGGGAAGACCCACGTGTTCGCGTCCTCGTCGGCGGTCGATGGCGCACCGGGACTGCTGTGCTGCTCCCCGAGGACGACACGGACGCGCGGTCGCGGTCGTTGCCGTACCAGTGGGACGCCGCTCTCGGCCGGGCGATCGCGACGACGCCGCTGACCGTGCGCATCGATCTCGACTGAGGCCAGAATCGATCGATCAGGATCGAAGAAGCCCGACTCGAGTCCCGTTGCCTAGCGTGTGATCACCACGACGACCCACGAGGAGGAACCCATGCCCAGAACCACGAAGACCGCCAAGCGCACGACCACCACGCGGAAGTCGTCCGCGGCGTTCACGGACGAGGAACGCAGCGCGATGAAGGACCGTGCCCAAGAGGTCAAGTCGGCGCGCGGCGGCGCCAGCACCGACGACGACGCCCAGGCCGTGCTGGACAAGATCGCCGAGCTGTCGAAGCCCGACCGCGAGATGGCCGAGTCGGTCCACGCGGTGGTCACGGCCGCGGCACCCGAGCTGGCACCACGGCTCTGGTACGGCATGCCGGCCTACGCCAAGGCCGGCAAGGTGGTGTGCTTCTTCCAGCCCGCGGCGAAGTTCAGGGCGAGGTACGCGACGTTGGGGTTCAACGATCCGGCCGCCCTCGACGACGGCAACATGTGGCCGACCGCATACGCACTCACGACCGTTAACGCTGCCGAGGAGAAGAAGATCGCCGCGCTGGTGAAGCGAGCCGCCGGCTGAGGCCGGAAATTCGGCGGGATGGCGACGGTTCCCCAACGCCCGGAACGGTGGCAGGGTTACCTCACACCCAGCTGCCCGGCCGCGACGAGGAGGACGCGATGACGACGTTCACGGCGTGGAAGTTCGACACCCCAGAAGGCGCGCAGGCCGCGTGCGACCAGCTCGACCGGGCCCGCGCCGAGAGGCTGGTCAAAGTCATCGACCGGGCTGTCCTGGAGTGGCCGCCCGGAGCCCCGCAACCGACGCTCCGGCATACCCACGAGGACGAAGTGCGGGCTGGGGGATGGGGAGCGTTCTGGGGGCTTGTCGTCGGGTCGCTGTTCTTCGTGCCGGTTCTGGGGGCGGCGGCCGGCGCCGGAGTCGGCGCCCTCTACCAGCATCTCCAGGGGGTTGGCCTCACCAAGGAGCAGCTCGACAGCATCAAGGCCGAGACGACTCCAGGGACGTCAGTCCTCTTCGCCGTCACCGACGAGGGCGATCTGGATCGGTTGGGCGAGCGGTTCCGCGGCTTCCGCGGGAAGCTGGTCAGCACCAACCTCACCGGCCCTGAGAGGTCCCTGCTGCTCGAGACCTTCGACTGAGGCGCGTCGCCGCCCTGCTGTCGGTGGGCCGGGACAGAGTGGTGGCATGACGCATACGCACCACACCATCGACTACATCGAGCTGGCCGCCCCTGACGTCGCCACGGCCAAGGCGTTCTACTCGGCGGCGTTCGGCTGGACGTTCAACGACTACGGTCCCGAGTACGCCGGCATCCGGAACCCGGACGGAGACGACGAGGTGGGCGGGCTCACCGCCGCAGCCACGGCGGCCGCCGGCGGCGTCCTCGTTTTGGTCTACTCCGAAGATCTGGACGCGTCGGTGCGGGCCGTCGAGGAGGCGGGCGGCAGCGTCACCAGCCCGCCCTACGACTACCCGGGCGGTCGGCGGTTCCACTTCACGGACCCCGCCGGCAACCAGCTGGGCGTCTACCAGCCGTCCTGACCGTGCTGGACTGGACGACGCTCCTCGCGGCCGTCGGTGAGGCGCAGACCGGCGACCGGACGTCGGGCCGCGACGGACTGCTGGCCTGCTGGGCCAGGACCACCGCCGTCGAGCACGCCTACCGCTGCGTCCTGGCGCACTATCTCGCCGACCTCCAGGACTCGCTCGACGAGGAGGTCGCCTGGGATCGGACCGCGCTCGAGGAGTTTGCCCACCTCCAGGGGGACGCCCTGACCGCCGTCGGCATACCGGACGTCGCGGACCTGGCGCCGAGCCTCCACCTCAACCTGGGCGACGGCTACCTCCGGCAGGGTCGTCTGAGCGACGCGAGCGAGCAGCTCCAGCAGGGACAGGCCGACGTCGCCGTCCTCGCGGATGACGGGTACGGCCGGATGATCCGGGATGGGCTGACTCGTCTCGAGGCGCGGGTCGCCCAGGCGGCCGAGCGGCCGATGACTTCCGGCGTCGATCCAAGTCTGTAACGCGACGGCGAGACGACGTCACCCGCTAAACGCCTGGAGGGCTCAAGATGGACACCATGGAGACGCAGACCCACACGCTCGAGACCCGCGACGTCGACCTGGTCTACGACGTGGCCGGCCCGCTGCCGACGGCTGACGGCCAGCCACCGTTGCTCATGGCCGGCCACCCCATGACCGCCGAGGGCTTCCAGACGCTGGCGTCCCACTTTCCCGACCGGACGGTCGTGTCCTACGACCCGCGCGGTCTCGGCCGCAGCGGGCGCAAGGACGGTCGCACCGAGCGCTCCCCCGAGCTGCACTCCGCCGACCTCCACGCGCTCATCACTGAGCTCGGCGCCCCGGTGGACATCTTCGCCAGCAGCGGTGGGGCGATCAACTCCCTTGCCCTCGTCGCCGAGCACCCGGAAGACGTCCGCATCCTCGTCGCGCACGAACCGCCGCTGCTCGCGCTGCTTCCCGACGCCGACGCCGCCCTCGCCGCCGAGCGCGGGGTGCAGGAGGCCTACCATCAGCGCGGTTCCAACGCGGGAATGGCCCAGTTCATCGCGATGACCGCCTGGCGGGGCGAGTTCACCGAGGAGTATGCGGCGCAGCCGCCGGCCGACCCGGCGATGTTCGGAATGCCCACTGACGACGACGGCTCGCGCGATGACCCGTTGCTCTCCGGCACCGCGAACGGCATCACCAGCTACCGCCCCGACGTCGTCGCACTCAACGCCGCCCCGACGCAGATCGTCATCGGCGTCGGGGAGGAGTCGGTCGACGCGCTGACCGGGCGCACCTCAGTCGCGACCGCCGAGGCTCTCGGCCAGAAGGCGGTCGAGTTCCCGAGCCACCACGGCGGCTTCCTCGGCGGCGAGCACGGGTATGCGGGCCAGCCGGAGGCGTTCGCGGCCCGGCTTCACGAGGTGCTCGACTCGGCCGGCCGGTAGCGCGGGCGACACAGGGTATGCCGGCCGCCCACGTGGGCGACCGGCGTACACGAGCCTCAGGCTCCGACGCGGAACCGGGCGAACGCCTGAGCCTCCGCCTTGGCGTCGTTCAGCACCTGGCCGACGGTCTTCTTCTGGTCCTTCGCGAACGCCTGTTCGACCAGGACGTTGTCCTTGAAGAAGCCATTGACCCGGCCCTCGATGATCCGCGGCAGGGCAGCCTCGGGCTTGCCCTCCTCGCGGGCCGTGGCCTCGGCGAGGCGGCGCTCGTTCTCGACCGTCTCCGTCGGGATATCGTCGCGGGTCAGCGCGGTGGGCGGCAGCGCCGCGGCGTGCATGGCGATGTCCCGGGCGACCTGGTCGTCGCCACCGGCGATCGCGACGAGGACGCCGATCTGCGCCGGCAGGTCGGGGCTCGTCTTGTGGAGGTAGGCGGCGACGCGCTGGCCCTCGACCCGGGCGACCCGCTTGACCTCGATCTTCTCCCCGATGACCGCGTTGGACTGGTCGAGGAGCTCCTGGACGGTCCGGCCGTCGGCGAGGGTGCTCTTGAGCAGCTCGTCGGCGGAGCCGGCCTTGGCCGCGATGGCTTGGTCGAGGACCTGCTCGGCGAGGGCGATGAACTTCTCGCCCTTGGCGACGAAGTCGGTCTCGCAGAGGACCTCGACGAGGGTGCCGACGCCGTTCTCGGCCTTGGCGGCGACCAGACCGTTCGAGGTGGTGCGGCCCTCGCGCTTGGTGACGCCCTTAAGACCCTTGACCCGAAGAATCTCGCTGGCCTTGGCGTGGTCGCCGTCGGCCTCGTCGAGCGCCTTCTTGACGTCGAGCATGCCGGCGCCGGTCTGCTCACGCAGGGTCTTGATGTCCGCGGCGGTGAAGTTCGCCATCTCTCTCTTCTTCGGTTCTGTGTCGGTCTCGGTATTCGGATGCGGACGCCGGTCGGTCAGGCGTTGGCCGGCTCGTCGCTGGCGTCGCTGGTCTCACCCGGGTTCGGCGGGGGCGCCGCGACACTAGCTCCGGGCTGGACGTTCTCGGTCTCGATCGGCTCGCCGGCGACATCGGCCGCCTCCGCGGCGATGTCCGGGGCCGGGGTGACCTCCGGGGCGATCTCTGGCGCGACGATCGGTTCCGCCGCCGTGGCCTCGGCGTAGAGCTCGCGCTCCCACTCGGCCAGCGGCTCCTCGGTAGCAACGCCCTCGTCACCCGCGGCACGGCCGCCACCGGCCC
Organism: Lapillicoccus sp.; assembly: GCA_035535635.1. Classification (GTDB taxonomy): domain Bacteria; phylum Actinomycetota; class Actinomycetes; order Actinomycetales; family Dermatophilaceae; genus Lapillicoccus. The sequence goes on from DATLPT010000145.1 coordinate 13,389, forward strand.
GAGCCACGATGCCCTCCGCGACCGCGTCCGCGATCACCCGGGTCAGCAGGGTCACCGACCGGATCGCATCGTCGTTGCCGGGGATCTTGTAGTCGACCTCGTCGGGGTCACAGTTGGTGTCGAGGATCGCGATGACCGGCAGCCCGAGCTTGCGGGCCTCGTCAACGGCGAGGTGCTCCTTCTTGGTGTCCACGACCCACACCGCGGACGGGACCCGCTGCATGGACCGGATACCGCCGAGGGTGCGCTCCAGCTTGTCCTTCTCCCGCTGGAGGATGAGGAGCTCCTTCTTGGTGCGGCCGGAGCCGGCCACGTCGTCGAAGTCGATCTCCTCGAGCTCCTTGAGGCGGGTCAGCCGCTTGGAGATCGTGTTGAAGTTGGTGAGCATGCCGCCCAGCCAGCGGTGGTTGACGTAGGGCATCCCGACGCGCGTGGCCTGATCGGCGATCGGCTCCTGAGCCTGCTTCTTGGTGCCGACGAAGAGAACTGAGCCGCCGTGCGCGACGGTCTCCTTGACGAACTCGTACGCGTCGTTGATGTACGTCAGCGACTGCTGCAGGTCGATGATGTAGATGCCGTTGCGCTCCGTCATGATGAAGCGCTTCATCTTGGGGTTCCACCGGCGGGTCTGGTGCCCGAAGTGGACGCCGCTCTCGAGGAGCTGGCGCATGGTGACGACGGCCATGCCGTGTCCTCCTGCGGTGTGGTTGTGGTCGGTTCCGTCGGCGGTCCGCGGGGCGGCCGCCTGCCTGGCGCCCGACGCGCACCCACCGGGAGCCACGCGGCATACCGGACCTACCGGGTGCGCGCCCCGTTTCGCCGGTCAACCAGGTCAACGGGAGAAGGCGCGCGAATTCGGCCGCCGGGACGACGGCCGTGCCTCCATCGTATGCCGCGCGGGCTCCCTGCACGAAATCGCCCTGTCGGGGTCCCTGCGAAGTATCGGAGCGAAGCGGAGAACTTCGCGGGGTGACTTAGGGTGGCCCCCCGTGAGCGAGTGGCTGCCGGCGCTGCCACTTCTCGTCCTCGCCGTGGCGGTCGTGCTCGTCCCCGGGACGGTGGTCGCGTATGCGACAGGGCTGCGTGGCATCGCCGCCTGGGGCGCCGCACCCAGCCTGGGGACCACGCTCGTCGCCGGTACCGCCGTGCTGGCCCCGTTCATGAACCTGCCGTGGCGACCCTGGCTGCTCGTGGCGGCGACCTTGGCCGGTGGCCTCGTCGCCTACCTTGTCGGGTTCGCCGTCCGCCCTCGCGGCCGGCCGCCAAGGGGGTATGCCGCGCGCGAGCCCGAGCGGACCTCGTGGTTCGCGTTGGCCGGGGTGGCGCTGGGGTCGCTGCTGGTCCTCGTCGCCGTGCTGCCCGGCATCGGTCGGCCCGGTGAGATGGTTCAGAGCACCGACGCGGTGGCGCACCTCAACCGGATCCGTCGGTTCCTCGACACCGAGGTCTTCTCGTCGCTGGGGTCGTCGGGACACCCGGCCTACCCCAGCGCCTTCCACGACGTGGCCGGCTCGCTCGCCCAGGTCGTTCCGGGCCTGGCCGACGGCACGGGGATCGTGATCGCGGCGAACCTCACGGCGGTCGCGGCGGCCGCGGTCGTCTGGCCGATGGGGGTGGTCGCGCTGGTCCGGGTCACGCTGGGGCGGTCGGCGGTGCTCCTCGTCGGTGCCGGGCTTGTGTCGGCAGCGTTCACGGCGTTCCCCTTCGTGCTCATGGGATGGGGGGTGCTGTGGCCGAACCTGCTCGGTACCGCGCTGCTGCCTGGTGTGCTGGGGCCAGCGTTGGTGGCCGTGCGCTGCGTAGACCCGCCGGGGCTGCCGCGCCGGCTGGCCGTCGTGGTGACGCTGGTCGCCGTTCCAGGGCTGGCGATGGCCCACCCCAACGCGCTGGTGTCCCTGGTGCTGTTCGTCCTCCTCGCACTGGGGACTCGGTTGGCGCTGCAGTGGCGTCGCCTCGATGGGATGGCCGCCCATCGGGCCGGCGTGCGGCTCGCCGTGCTGGCGGTGGTCGTCGTGCTCGGTCTGCTCATCGTGCCTCAGGTGTCTCGGCAGGTGGCGGACACGGCGAGCTACGACTGGGGGGCGAGCGATCGGCTCGGGGCGTCGCTGCGGGACAGCGCGCTGCTGGGCCTGCAGATCGGCCCACTCCCCTGGGGCCTGCTCGCGGTAATCGGACTGGGGCTCGTCGTCGCGGTGCGGCGCGTTCGGCTGCGGTGGGTAGTCGTGACGTGGGCCGCCTGCGTCCTCCTCTACGTGGTCGCCGCGACGGGGCGGCCCGGGTGGGGCTCGCTCCTCACCGGGTACTGGTACAACGACAAGGTCCGCATCGCCGCCCTCGGGATCGTCCCGACCGTGCTGCTGGCCGTGCTCGGCGCGCATGCTCTCGCCCGCGGGCTGGCCCGGATGTTGGCGGCCTTCTCCCCGCCCGCGCTGGATCGGACCCGCCGGCCTCGCGCGCTCGCGCTGACGTCGGCGGCCGGTGCTCTGATCCTCGTCACCATCGTCACCGGTGGCGCGTCGAACGACGAGACCGGTGACGTCGTCGACCGGTATTACCGGCCCGACGAGCCCTACCAGGTGCTGCTGACCGACGCCGACAATGCAGCGCTGGGCGAGCTGGCCCAGCTCATCCCCGCGGACGTCGTCACGGCCGACGTGCCGGCCAACGGCTCCGCATTCTTGTACGGGTTCCACGACCGACCGGTCCTCTTCGACTCGCTGCTGCTCGATCCTGACCCCGACCACGCGCTCATCGGCGAGCACCTGCGAGAGGCGGCGACGCGGCCAGACGTCTGCGACGCGCTGCGCCGGGGCGGCGTCGAGTACGCGGTGACGGGCCCGGAGCGGTACTGGCTGAACCTGTACGACCGGACCGTCGGGATCGCGAAGCTTGAGGACGCGCCGGGGTTCGAGCAGGTCGGGGCCGCCGGGCGGTACAAGCTGTTCCGGATCCGGGCGTGCGGGTTCGACCCCGACTGGCTGCCCCCGTCGCTGTAGCCGCCGACGCCGCCGGCGCGGCGCATACGCTGCTGGTCATGCCTGTCGGTCTTTCCTCGGTGACGCCACTGGTCGAGCGGATGCGAGGGTTCGGCACGACGATCTTCGCCGAGATGTCCGCGCTGGCCACACAGACCGGGGCGATCAACCTCGGCCAGGGGTTCCCGGACACCGACGGGCCCGCCCCGATGCTGGCGGAGGCCGTGGCGGCGATCGAGGGCGGCCGGAACCAGTACCCGCCGGGGCCCGGCGTCCCGGAGCTGCTCGAGGCGGTGGCGGCGCACCAGCAGCGCTTCTACGGGCTGTCGGTGGACCCGCGGTCGGAGGTCCTGGTGACCGCCGGGGCGACCGAGGGCATCGCGTCGGTCGTGCTGGCGCTGTGCGAGCCAGGCGACGAGGTGGTGACCTTCGAGCCCTACTACGACTCGTACGCCGCGACGATCGCGCTGGCCGGGGCGGTACGGCGGACGTCGGTGCTGCGGTTCCCGTCGTTCGCCGTGGACGAGGACTCCCTGCGGGCCGCCTTCTCGCGCCGGACGCGGTTGGTGCTGCTCAACTCGCCGCACAACCCGACCGGGAAGGTGTTCTCGCGCGCCGAGCTGGAGCTGATCTGCTCGCTGGCACGGGAGTATGACGCGTGGGTCGTTACCGACGAGGTCTACGAGCACCTGACGTTCGACGGGGTTCGGCACATGCCGGTCTGCACATTGCCCGGCATGTGGGAGCGGACCATCTCGATCTCGTCGTCGGGAAAGACCTTCTCGGCGACGGGGTGGAAGGTGGGCTGGGTGACCGGGCCCGCTGAGGCGGTCGCGGCGGCGCGGACCGTGAAGCAGTTCCTCACGTACGTGGCATCGGGGCCGTTCCAGCCGGCCGTGGCGCTCGCCCTGGGGTTGGACGACTCGGTGTATGCGTCGTTGGCCCGGTCGTTGGAGCGGAAACGGGACCTGCTCTGTGAGGGGCTGGCGGCGGCGGGGATGCCGGTGTCCCGGCCCGCCGGAACATACTTCGTCGTTTCAGACGCCGCGGCGCTCGGGGCGTCGGACGGGCTGGCCTTCTGCCGCGAGCTGCCGGCGCTGTGCGGGGTCGTCGGGGTGCCGGTGTCGGTGTTCCACGACGACGTGGAGGCGGCGCGGACGTTGGTCCGGTTCGCGTTCTGCAAGGAGGACGACGTGCTGAGGGAGGCGGCGAGCCGGTTGGCGACGTTGTCAGGCCGCCAGGTCGGCGCCGGCTGAGGCCGCGTGCGTCGCGGAACCCCTTCGCGGGCCGCGCGAAACAAGCATGGGCCGGTGTCCACACGGCCCGCAACCGTCGTCACACCCTCCACAGGCCGGTAGCGAGCGCTCGACGGGACGGGTTGGTGCGCCCACGCTGACGGGATGACGTGGTCGGTGGCGCTCGTGCGACGGTTGGCAGCAGTCCTGCTGCTGGCCCTCGTCGGCCTGCTGTCGACCGCGGCCTTTGCGGCCGCATCGGTCGCCCCCGACTGGACGGCGGATGTCAGTCCGTCGGGTCCGGTTCCGACGTCTGGGCCGATGGCGGCCGCGGCTGAGGGGATGCCGCGAGATCGGTGGAGCTGGCCGCTCCAGCCGCGGCCACCGGTCGTGAACCGGTTCGACCCTCCTGCGGTGCGGTGGGGCTCAGGTCATCGTGGTGTCGACCTCGGCGCCAGCGCCGGTCAGGACGTGCTCGCTCCGACGGGCGGGGCGGTGGTGTTCCGCGGCACTGTCGTCGACCGCGGTGTCCTCGTCCTCCAGACGTCAGCCGGGCTGCGGACCACGTTCGAGCCAGTGGACTCCGCGCTGGCGGTCGGGACATCGGTGGAGCAGGGTCAGGTCGTCGGCACCGTCACCACGGTTCCGGGCCACTGTGCCCCGGCAACCTGTCTGCACTGGGGCGTGCTCGACGGCGACACTTACCTCGACCCGCTGGCCTTCGTCGGCGCGGTCAGGGTGGTCCTGCTGCCGTTGCGTCCACCGTGATCCTGGCGATGGCGGTCGGCGGGAGCGGCCTCAGCCGCCGGAATGGGCGTCACGGGTCGGACGGCCAGGGCCAGGCGGTGCAGCCCTCGAGGTCCTTCGTCTGCTGGACCATGACCGGAGCGGGACGTCCTGCGCCCGGGCAGTGGACGTGCCCGTGACCGAGGCCGTGGCCGACCTCGTGGCTCACCAGGTAGTCGCGGTATGCGGGGAGATCATCTCCGTAGGTGCTCGCGCCAAGCATCCACCGAGTGAGGTTGAGGACGGCCCTCGAGCCGTTCCAGCAGGAGACCTGCTGCATGGACGTGTTCAGCGGCGCGCAGAGCTTGGCGGTGAGGGTGGGGCTGGCCAGGGTGACCATGATGTCGACGCGCGCGCCACCCGTTCGCTCCGCCGGGTTCACGGGCACAAACCGCACGTCGTCCTTGGCCTGCCAGCCGCGGTCGTCGACGAGCACGGTGTGCACGACGGACGCGAAGTCGGCCGCGGAGACCGGCAAGCCGTCCTCGATGTCGATCCCGTAGGCGACCGTGCGGCCGGTGCCTTTGACCGGGCCGCTCGGGATGTCCACGGGGCTGATCGTCCCCGCACCTGCGTCGGGGACCGGCTGTTGCGATGCGGCCGGGGTGGGCTCGGAAGCTGGCGCCTCCTCCGTGTCGGCGTGCGCCGTGGCGGACGACTCAGGGGTGCCCGGCACGATCCCGGGTGGCACGGCGTCAGTCATCGGGACGCCGGCGGACGCGGCTCCGGGTTCCACGCCGTTGTCTCCTGGGCCCGCCCCGTCCTGGTCGGCGTAGGTCAGCGCGGCGCTCATCCGGGTGCTGCCAGCAGCCAGGATCGTTCCGGGGTCTTCGCGCCACCGGGCGAGGACCGCGCCGGCGACCAGGAGGACCAAGGCGAAGGCGACCGTCCGGCGCACTCGACGTTCCTGCCGTTGCTGTCGGCGAACCCAGTCGGGAACTCGTCGAACGATCGTCTCCTCGTCCAGGGCACCGTCGCCAGTCCCGCGCCGAACGCGGGTCCGCGGCGGTTGCACTGTGGTCATGGTCTCCGGTCGTCGTCTCGTCCCCGTCGCCCCGAGGAGAAGTATTCCCCGTTCGTGTCGTCGATGCGTGTCAGGGGGCCGCGTGCGTGTCCTGTCGACCCGCGGGCGGGTCAGGCACGGGGGTGAGCCTGCTGGTAGGAGCGGCGCAACCGGTCCACCGACACGTGCGTGTAGAGCTGGGTCGTGGCCAAACTCGCGTGACCCAGCAGCTCCTGAACGACGCGAAGATCGGCGCCGCCCTCGAGCAGGTGGGTCGCAGCGCTGTGCCGGAGACCGTGCGGCCCGAGATCCGGCGCGTCGCGGACGTGGGCCACCAGTCCGTGGACCACCTCCCGCACCTGTCGTTGGTCCACCCGGCGCCCCCGTCGGCCCAGGAACAGCGCAGCGCCGCTGTCGGATGTCGCGAGCCGCGACCGCAGGGCCAGCCAGGCGCGCAACGCCTGGCGGGCCGGGATCCCGAAGGGCACCACGCGTTCCTTCGCTCCCTTCCCGGTGACCCGGACCATGTCCGTCGACAGGTCGACGTCGTCGATGTCGATGGCAACGAGCTCGCCCACCCGGATTCCGCTGGCGTAAAGCAGTTCGAGGACCGCCCGGTTCCGGACGTGGATCGGGTCGTCGTCGTCGGCGGCCATGGCCGCGACGTCGAGCAACGCGGCCGCGTCGGCCTGCCGGAGCACCGCGGGTAGGCGACCGCGGCGCCGGGGCGCCACGAGCCGCAGCGAAGGATCCGCCGTCACTCTCCCGGTCCGTGTCGCCCAGCGGTAGAAGGTGCGCGCGGCCGCCGCCCGACGCGCGATGGTGGCGCGAGCCGCATCGTTCTGCGCTTGAGCTGACAGCCATGACCGCAGGTCGACCAGGGTGGCGGCGACGAGGGCTGCGTCCAGGTCGCCGTCGGCGATGTCCCCCGACCGCTCGCCCCCCGACCGCTCGCCCCCGGACCGCTCATCTATCGGCATCTCAGAGCGGCGGCGGGTCGCGAGGTCGCGGCCGAGGTGGGTGACGTCCGACGTATACGCGCGGATGGTGTGTTCAGATCGGTTCCGCTCGGACCGGAGGTACCGGACGAAGTCGTCGACGAGTCCGACACGCGCACTCTCGCTGGCCCGGGCCGGCGTGGCACCGGCTCCTACAGCGCTCTGCGGAGGCGGGTTGTCCTGCGCCGCCGAACTCGTCACCCGGTCACGGTGACAAACCCCAGCGTCAGGCACAACGACCTCGGCCGCGCGCCGCGCAACCTGCCGCATCAAGCGCGGACGAACCATTCGGGCGCGCACCTGGCGCGGCGATCGAGTCCATGCGTCAGTCCGGCCTCATCACCGCCTTCCGCCAGCCGTCGCCGTCACGGCGCACGAAGCCCTGCAGCTGCAACCGACCCAGCGCGGCCCCGGTCACGGAGACCGGGATCGCGGCCGCCACGGCAATGTCGATCGTCGTCATGGCTCTCCGAACGGGCACGGAAGCGAACACCTGGGCGTCATGAGGGTCGAGCAGGTCGGTGAGGACCGGATCGGCACTGCGGCGCGGCGCCGCGTCGATGCCGAAGTCGCCGACGAGATCGATGACTTCGTCGACGTCGGTGACGATCTCGGCGAGGCCGTCCCGCCGGGCCTGGTGACAGCCGGCCGACATCATCGAGGTCACTGGTCCCGGCACCACGCCCACGGGTCGGCCGATCTCGGCGGCCGTGCGAGCCGTGTTGAGCGAACCGGACCGCAGCGCCGCCTCGACGACGACCACGCCTCGCGAGATGGTCGCGATGATTCGATTGCGCAGGAGGAACCGCGGTCTCGTCGGCGCCAGGCCCGGAGCCACCTCCGAGACCACCGCGCCGACCTCGGCGATGCGGGCCAGGAGCGTGGCGTGGGCGAGCGGATACGGGCGATCGAGCCCCCCGGCGAGAACCGCGACGGTGGCGCCGTCGACCGACAGGGCACCGCGGTGGGCGGCGGCGTCGATGCCGAACGCCGCTCCGGACACGACGGTCCAGCCGCGCTCGGCCAGTCCGGCGCCCAAACCGGATGCAACGGTGTTGCCGTAGGCGGTACTGCTCCGCGCTCCGACCACCGACACCGAGCGCTCGCCCAAGCTGGCGAGATCGGGGTTTCCGAGCACCCAGAGGCAGAGCGGCGGGGTCGGGTGGTCGTCCACCCGTTGTGGCCACTCCGGGTCGCCCGGGCAGAGCACCGTCGCGTCGAGAGCCTGAGCGGCGGCCAGCAGTGCGTCCGGCTCCGCGTCGACCCCGAACCGCTCGATCCGCATACGGAACACCTCCGGCACCGCCGGATCACCCGACCGCACGAGCCCTAGCGCGTCGACCGCACCGTGCTCGGCCACGATCTCCAGGGCACGGTCGTCCGCGGGTTCGGCGATCCGCGACCACGCCGCGCGGGCGCCGCGTTCGGCACGGGTCACCACTGAGGGCTCGGAGGCGGCCGTCGTCATGCGGCCACCTGCTCGTCATGCACGCGGAGGGCCAAGGCTCGGCCGACGTCGTCGGCGTCGGGACGGTCGCCGTCGCGCAGATCACACAGGGTCCACGCCAAGCGGAGGCACCGGTCGTATCCGCGCATCGTGAGGAAGCCCCGGTCCAGCGCCGTGTCGATGGACGACCGGACGGGTTGCGGCAACCGGAACCGCCCGTTGCGGAGCACGGGACCGGGTGCGTGGCCGTTGAGCCGCCATGAAGTCCCCGCCCATCGATGCGCTTGGCGCTCGCGAGCGGCGGCGACGCGGGTCGCGACCTCAGCGCTCGCCTCCGCGACCGGACCGACCAGCGCCGCTCTGGACGGGGCGGGGACGAACACCTGGATGTCGACCCGATCGAGGACCGGTCCCTTGAGGCGGTTCTGGTATTGGGACAGGCGCAACGGCGAACAGCGACACCGCGCGCCCTTGCCGTAGCCGAACCCGCAGGGACAGGGGTTGGCCGCGAGGACCAGCTGGAACCGGCACGGGAACCGGTGGCGGCCCACGGCCCGCGACACGACGACCTGCCCGGACTCGATGGGCTGGCGCAGCGCCTGGATAACGGATGAGTGGAACTCGGGCGCCTCGTCGAGAAACAACACCCCGTGATGGGCTTGGGTGATCGCTCCCGGCAGCACCCGGGTGCTGCCGCCTCCGATGACGGCGACGGCGGAGGCGCCGTGATGCGGAGCCACGAACGGCGGTCTCCGCTCGAGCGCCGCTCGACGACCGAGCCGGCCGAGCACCGACGAGATGGCCGTGACCTCCATCGCCTGGGTGTCGTCGAGCTCCGGGAGCAGCCCCGGAAGGCGCTCGGCGAGCATGGTCTTGCCGCCGCCTGGCGGTCCGACCAGGTAGAGATGGTGACCGCCGGCCGCCGCGACCTCGAGCGCGCCGCGGGCTTCGTGCTGCCCGACGACGTCGGCGAGGTCGGGTGGCGAAACAGCCTGGACGGGTTCGGTCGGGGGCTCCGGCACTGCTGACGGGGTCATGCCCCGGTGCAGCGCCGCATACCGGTCGACGAGCTCGTCGAGGGTGTCGACGGGGTGGACCCGCACTCCGGGGACGAGTCTGGCTTCGGCG
>DATLPT010000146.1:0-11340 GCA_035535635.1 Lapillicoccus sp.
AAAATGGGCATCACCGCCAAGGGCGCCTGGGAATCCGTCGAACGGCACTTCCGTGAGATGGGCCACAACACCCAGACCGAGGACTTCACCGTCGTCGGCGTCGGCGACATGTCCGGCGACGTCTTCGGCAACGGCATGCTGCTCAGCGAGCACATCCGGCTCGTCGCCGCCTACGACCACCGTCACATCTTCATCGACCCCGACCCCGACGCGGCGTCGGGCGTGGGATCGATGAAGACGTGCCGGTGGTCGAAGGCGGCCACGAGCCGGATGTGCGGCGAGAGCAGCATCCCGTTGCCGAAGACGTCGCCGGACATGTCGCCGACGCCGACGACGGTGAAGTCCTGCGTCTGGGTGTCGACGCCCAGCTCGCGGAAGTGCCGCTTGACCGACTCCCACGCGCCGCGCGCGGTGATCCCCATCGCCTTGTGGTCGTAGCCCGCCGAGCCGCCGGAGGCGAACGCGTCGTCCAGCCAGAACCCGTACGCCGCCGACTTGGCGTTGGCGATGTCGGAGAACGTTGCCGTCCCCTTGTCGGCGGCCACGACGAGGTACATGTCGTTGCCGTCGTGCCGCACCACGTCCGGGGGTGGGACCGCCTCGCCCTGGACCCGGTTGTCGGTGACGTCGAGCAGGCCGGAGATGAACAGCTCGTATGCGGCGACCCCCTCTGCCAGCCAGGCCTCGCGGTCGACTGTCGGGTCGGGCAGCTGCTTGGCGTAGAACCCGCCCTTGCTCCCGGTCGGGACGATGACGGCGTTCTTGACCATTTGCGCCTTCACCAACCCGAGGATCTCGGTGCGGAAGTCCTCCCGGCGGTCGGACCAGCGCAGACCACCCCGCGCCACCTTGCCGAACCGCAGGTGCACGCCCTCGACCCTCGGGCCGTAGACCCAGATCTCGAACATCGGCCGCGGGGCGGGCAGGTCGGGGACCTTGGTGGGGTCCAGCTTGAGGCTCACGTACGACTTCGGTCCACCTGAACCCGATGAGTCCGTCTGGTAGTAGTTGGTCCGCAGCGCCGCCTGAGCCACGCCGAGAAGCGCGCGGATAATGCGGTCCTGGTCCAGGCTGGCGACGTCGTCGAGGGCTTCGAGGACCGTGTCGGCGATCGCGCCCTCGGCCTCGGTCCGCTCGGGACCGGCCTGGCCCGCATACCGCTGCGGGTCGAACCGGGTCTCGAACAGCTCGACCAGCATCCGCGCGATCGACGGGTTCGCCACCAGCGCCGCCTGGACGTAGTCCTGCGAGAACGTCGACCGGGTCTGCCGGAGGTACTTCGCGAGCATGCGGAGAATGACCACCTGGCGCCAGGTCAAGCCGGCGCCGAGCACGAGCGCGTTGAAGCCGTCCGACTCCGCGGCCCCCGTCCACACAGCGCGCACGGCGTTCTGGAACAGCAGCCGCCGCGCGTCGCGGTCACCGGCGACGCCCCAGTCCTCGGGACGCGGGGTGCGCAGCCCGAAGTCGTAGACGTAGACCCGAACTCCGTCGCTGCGGGTCACCTCGTAGGGGCGCTCGTCGATCACTTCCACCCCGAGGTGGGTGAACATCGGCAACACCCGGGTCAGCGTCAGCGGTCCGCGGCGGTAGAGCTTGAACCTGCGCTCGTCCGGCGGGCAGCCCGGGTCCTGGTGAAGTCCCACCTCGACGGCGTCGTCGGACTCGAGCATCTCGATGCGCCGGATGTCGGTGACGGCTACCCGGGGCTGGATGTCCTCCTTGTACGCCTCGGGAAACGCCTTGCCGTACAACCCGATCAGCCGTCCGCCGGCCTCCTCGCCGACGCCCCCGCGAAGCGCCTCGACGAGATCCTCGTCCCAGGTGCGCGTCGCCTCGACGATCTCCCGCTCCAGGGCCGCCTCGTCCACCTCGGGGATCGGTGCGCCCTTGCGCACCCGGACGACGAAGTGCAGGCGGGCCAGCGCCGACTCGGACACCCGGGTCGTGTAGTCGACGTTGTCGGCGTCGAACGCCCGCCGCAGGATCTCCTCCATCTTGAGCCGGACCGTCGTGTTGTACCGGTCGCGCGGCAGGTAGATGAGCGCCGAGACGAACCGCTCGTAGACGTCGTACCGCACGAACAGCTTGGTCTTGCGTCGCTCCTGCAGGTGGAGCACCGAGGTGGCGATCTCGAGCAGGTCGTCGGGATCGGTCTGGAGCAGCTCGTCCCTCGGGTAGTTCTCCATGACCTGAACGAGGTCCTTGCCGGAGTGGCTGTCGGGCGTGAAGCCGGCCCGTTCGAGCAGGTGCTCGACCCGCTCGGCCAGGATCGGGATGTGGAGGATCGACTCCGCATACGCGCTGGAGGCGAAGATGCCGAGGAACCGCCGCTCCCCCGTGACGTGACCCTGGTCGTCGAACACCTTGACGCCGATGTAGTCGAGGTAGGCGTCCCGATGAACGGTCGCTCGCGAGTTGGCCTTGGTGATGATGAGCAGCTCCGGCTCGCGCGCCTTCTTGCGCGCCGACGGGTTGAGCCGCGCGACGGGTTCGGTGGCGGACTTGTCATAGCGCAGGATTCCGAGGCCGGTGCCGCTCACCGGCGCCAGCAGGTCCTCGCCGTCGTCGTCGACCTCGAGGGTGTACTCGCGGGAGCCGAGGAAGGTGAAGTGGTTGCTGGACAGCCATTCGAGGAAGCGGGCGGTGGAGCCGACCTCCTCCGGCTCGATCCCCTTGGGCGGGTCCTCGTGCAACGACGTAGCGATGCTGATACACCGCTCCTTCATCTTGCCCCAGTCCTCGACGGCGTCGCGGACGTTGCCGAGCACGGCTTGCAGCCGGGCGGAGATCTCCTCGCGTTCCTCGGCCGGGCCGACGCGGTCGATCTCGAGGTGCATCCACGACTCGGTGACGACGCCGAACTCGTCCTGAGCCGGCGCGTCGTCGTCGTAGACGTGCTCGAGAGTGCCGACTGCGTCTCGGCGGACGACCAGCTGAGGGTGCACCACGAGGTGCACCGTCCGGCCCACGGTTCCCAGCGCCGCGGTCACCGAGTCGACGAGGAAGGGCATGTCGTCGGTGACGACCTGCACGATGGTGTGCCCGCTGGTCCAGCCCTCGTCCTCGACGGACGGGTTGGTCACCGCCACGTTGACGGTGCCGACGGCGCGCTCACGGGCGAGGTCGCGCTCGGCCAGGACCGCCCCCAGCAGGTCCTCGGGCTCACGCGCGAGCAGGTCCTCGGTCGCCGTGTGCCGGTAGAAGACGCGCAGCAGCCGGGTGACGTCGCTCCGTGACTCGTCCGGGGCGTACTCGGCGGCGGCGCGCAGCTGTTGGGTCCGGGACTGCTCGAGCGACGCCGACATGGCTGGTTCGTGTTCCTCCACTGTTGCGGCACCTGGCACGCTTCCCCGGGTGCCGGTTCGAGCGTATCGCTCCTGTTCACACGGTGCCCGGCCGGTGCGGGGCCAGTGGAGAACGCGAAAGAGGTATGCGACGGAGCGCCTACGGTGGGACGGTGACCGCATCGAGTGGGCCACGTCCGTGACGGCGGCTGGGCCGCGCCGTGAGGGGCTGGTTCGCGTTCTGGCCGCGGTCCGCGAGGTGGCCCGGACGCAGGCCGACGAACTCCTCGGCCAGGTCCCCGACACGGGAGACTCGGCGACCGGCCGTGCGGTGGACGACTTCGTCGAGCAGGCGGCGGACGCGCTTCGGGCGCTCGACGAGGCCGTAGCCGAGACGCTGCGCCGGGTCTCGGTGTCGGGGTCCGAGCCCGGCGACAACGCGATTGGACCGGCGTCTGACCCCGACGCATACCCCTCCCCCCGGGAGCGCCCGTGATCGACGGGGCCACGGGCGATCCGGGGTCGTGCTCCCAGCTCGGCGGGGCGCTCCGGTCGAACGCCGCGCGGTTGCTGACGCTGCGCACTGAGCTGATGGAGCGGACCCAACGACTGCGTCAGGACCCCGCTCAAGCAGCGACCGTGGACGACCTGGACGCCGACCTCCGCCTGCTCGACGCGACCGTCGACCGGCTGGACGCCGGGGGGGCGGCGCTGCAGCGGTTCGCCCAGGAGCTGGCTGAGATCGCCGAGTCGGTCCGCCGGCTCGAGGGTTCGGCACAGGCGGCCGGGCTGGTCCTCGAGGAGCTCCGCGTCGTGGAGCCGTGGGGCGTGCTGACCACCGAGCTGGCGCAACAGCGGAACCGGGCGCAGCCGGAGCTGCAGCGCCGCGCGGACCGGCTGGCCAGCCAGCTGGGTCGAGCGCGGACGGTCACCGCGCGGGCGATGGCGGAGGGCGGTCAGGCGCTCGCCGCCGCGGCCACGGCCGCGCGGGCCCGTTCGCTACGGTGAGGGCATGAGGATCACGACGTCCTTCGACTACGCCGCGACCCCCGAAGACGTTTTCGCCATGCTGGCCGACCCGGCCTTCCAGGCGGCCAAGGTGGAGGCCGCGCATCCGCTGTCCCACACCGAGTCGGTCACCCCCAAGGGCGAGCAGACGGAGATCGTCACCAGCCGGGTCATCTCCACCGAGGGGTTCCCCGACTTCGCGAAGTCGATGATCGGGCCGAAGCTGCGGGTCACGGAGACGATTGTCTGGAGCCGGGCGTCGGCGGACGGGTCGCGCACCGGGACCATGACCATCGCCATCGGCGACGCGCCGGTCAGGATGAACGGGACGCTGCGACTCGCGGCCGGCGGTTCCGGCACCCGGATCGACGTCGACGGCGACCTCAAGGCCAAGGTCCCGCTGCTCGGCGGCAAGGTCGAGAAGGCCGCGGAGAGGCCGATCCTCAGTGCGATCGAGAAGGAGCAGGAGGTCGGCGCGAAGTGGCTCGCCGGCTGAACGCTTCTCAGTGGAGGTATATCCGAGCGCTCTAGCGCTCACATCGCTCTCCACCGACGAGCGCGGATGCGCTCGACCGGGATCCACGCGCGTCCGGCGCCGAGGCAAGGCTGGACCCGGCTGCTGTCCCTGTCCGCCGAACCACCGAAGCGGCACGGCGCGTACTCCGGCCTCCGTCAGGACGCGAGCACGCTGCTCCTCGAGTGCGCCGTTCGAACCCGACAGGACCAGAACGCCTGTGCCCCAGTGCTGCTCGGCCACTCAGCCCATGTGGGGGTAGATGTGCGACGTCGCCGGGACGAATGTCTCCTTGATCGAACGGGCACTGGTCCAGCGCAGAAGGTTCTGCGCGGCGCCGGCCTTGTCGTTGGTCCCGGACGCGCGGCCGCCGCCGAACGGCTGCTGGCCGACGACCGCGCCGGTTGGCTTGTCGTTGATGTAGAAGTTGCCGGCCGTGAAGCGCAGTCGCTCGCTCGCCGCCGCGATGGCGTCGCGGTCCTGGGCGATGATCGACCCGGTCAGGGCGTAGTCGGCAAAGGACTCCATCTGGTCGACGGCCACGTCGAAGTCGTCGTCGGCGAAGACGTGGACGGACAGGATGGGTCCGAAGTACTCGGTCCGGAACGCCTCGTCCGTGGGGTCGCTGGACTCGAGCACCGTCGGCCGAACGAAGTATCCCTCCGAGTCGTCGTAGGTGCCGCCGGCGATGACCTGTATACCGGGCGCGGACCGGGCGCGGTCGATCGCCGCAGCGTTCTTGGCAAACGACCGCTCGTCGATCACCGCCCCCATGAAGTTGGCGAAGTCCGTGACGTCACCCTGCGGCAGCCCGTTGGTGATGTCGACCAGGTCGTCGCGGATGGTCTTCCACACCGAGGACGGCACATAGGCGCGGGAAGCGGCCGAGCACTTCTGGCCCTGGTACTCGAAGGCCCCGCGGATCAGGGCGGTCCGCAGCACGTCCGGGTCCGCGGACGGGTGGGCGACGATGAAGTCCTTGCCGCCGGTCTCGCCGACCAGCCGCGGGTATCCGCGGTAGCGGGACAGGTTTCCGGCCACCTCGCGCCAGAGACGCTGGAACGTCGGCGTCGACCCGGTGAAGTGCACGCCGGCCAGGTCGGGGTCGGCCAGCGCAACCTTCGACACCTCGAGCCCGTCGCCGGTGACCAGATTGACCACGCCCGGTGGCAGGCCGGCCTCCTCGAGCAGCTCCAGGGTCAGCTGTGCCGCAAGGTTCTGGGTCGGGGACGGCTTCCACACCACCGTGTTGCCCATCAGCACGGGCGCCGTCGGCAGGTTGCCCGCGATCGCCGTGAAGTTGAACGGCGTAATCGCGTAGACGAACCCCTCCAACGGCCGGTGGTCGGTCCGGTTCCAGACGCCCTTGGCGTTGAGCGGTGGCTGGTCCGCGAGGATCTGCCGCGCGAAGTGGGCGTTGATCCGCCAGAAGTCGATCAGCTCGCACGCAGAGTCGATCTCGGCCTGGTAGCAGGTCTTGCTCTGGCCGAGCATCGTCGCGGCGTTGAGCCGCCAGCGCCACGGTCCGGACAGCAGCTCCGCCGCCTTGAGGAAGATCGCCGCTCGGTCGTCGAACGACAGCGCCCGCCAGGCCCGACCGGCGGCCATCGCGGCATCCAACGCCGACCGGGCCTCGTCGGCCGTCGCGTTGCGGAGTGTGCCGAGAACCTTCCGGTATGCGTGCGGCTGACGGACGTCGATGGGCTCACCACTGCCGACGACCCGTCGCCCGCCGATGGTGTGCGGCAGGTCCCGGCGTCCCGCCTGAAGCTCGGCGAGCGCCCCCTCCAGGTCGGAGCGCTCCGGGCTGCCTGGGGCGTACTGGAGGACGGGCTCGTTCTCGGGAGCTGGGACCTGGGTGACGGCGTCCATTCGCGCACTCCTTCACAGCGGTTCGCCTCGTAGGCGCCTCTATGGTTTCACGTATGCCAGCCCCCCACCCCAGTGAGGACCTGAGCGTCCACCGGTTCGGCCGCACCGACGCGGGCGCTCCCACGCTGCTCCTCCTCCACGGTCTCACCGACTCCGGCCGCTGCTGGCCGGACGCGGTCGGGCGCTGGCAGGAGGACTACCGGGTCCTCGCCTGGGACGCTCGCGGCCACGGCGAGTCCGAGCGCTTCACGGAGTCGGAGCTGGGCGACGGAGTCGGGGAGACCCACCGCGACGACCTCGTCGACCTGCTCGAGATCTTCGCGGCCGAGGGGCTCGAGCGTCCGGTACTCGTCTCCCACAGCATGGGCGGCGGCACCGCCGCGGCCGTCGCGGGCACACGGCCCGAGCTCGTCCGCGCGGTCCTCTTGGAGGATCCCGCCTTGGGCCATGGCCGGTACGCCGACTTGGACACCCAGGAGGGCGCGCGGCGTCGGGTCGTCGAGGCCCGCGAGACGAACGCGAACCCCTCGGGCGCCATGAAGCGAGGCCGCACCATCCACGTGGACTGGCCACGGTCCGAGTTCCAGCCCTGGCTCGACGCGAAGCTGCAGACCGACATCGACATGCTGGCCGACCCCATCATCACGGTGCGGACGCCGTGGTACGACGTGGCCGCGGCGGTCGCCGTTCCCGCCCTGGTCGTCACCGGGGACAACGGCGCCATCTGGCAGGGCGACCTGTTGACCCGACTCCGCGAGGTCATGTCTACGAACGATTGCCTCGACCTCGAGATCATCGCCGGCGCCGGCCACTGCGTGCGGCGTGATCGCGCCGAGGCCTTCCACACCGTCGTCGACCCGTGGATCGCCAAGCAGTTCGACGAATGACGGCGGATCAGGTCGTGGGCGGCGGTCCCGCCTCCCGCCAGGCGGTCATCGATGATCGGCTTGTGCACCCGCGCGGCGGCTAGCCGAGGAGGTGGACGACCACCTCGAGCTCGGTGGCGTCGTACCAGAGGTAGTCGGCATGCGCGCCCGCAGCGCCCTCGGACGAGGCATCGGCGACGTGGAACGACGCGACCTGGCGCTGCGGGACGGCGGCCGCCACCTGGACGGCGCTGACCGGGGCGCCCGGGTCGAGCAGGTCGGTCACGACCTCGGCGTCGACATCGGCGGCGGCGATGACGGGCGCGGCACCGTTCACCGACGTCGCGGCGTCCGTGAAGGCGAGGTACTCGAGCTCGTCGTCGTCGGCAGTGGGGTGCTCGCGGCGCAGGTCGGTCGTCACCGCATACGCCGTGAACGGCGGAGGCTCGAGCGAACCGCCGTCGCCGAGCCGGCGCAGCCCGGTGGACGTCACCGGCAGGTAGATGCGGGTTTGCACAGTCAGCTCGAGCCTCCTCGAGCGCGGAGCTCCACATCGGTCGCGGCGTCCGCCTCGGCGGCCAGAACAGCCCGCAGCTCGGCGTCGTCGGTCTGCGGATGGAAGTCGGACGGCAACGGCGCCGGTGCGGGATCGGCCAGCGCCACGGACGAGGTGCGCAGCGACGTCTCGATGACGCGGGGGCGCCGGTCGACGTCCATGAGGTTGCCGCCGATGGCCTCGAGATCCTCGCGACCCGGCCCGATGATCGTCACCTCAGTGCCCTCCGAGTGCACGACGGCCAGCTCGCGGAGGGCCTTGGCGGTCACCCGGGTGCGCCACTGGCGCTCTAGCCGCGTCACCAGCTCGCGCGGGGAATCCAGATCGAACGAGGCCTGCGGGGCGAGGACGTAGACCTCGTCCAGTCCGAGCCCGGCCATGAGGTCGATGTTCGTCGATGACCAGGTACCGCCGTCGATGTACCGGCGCTCGTTGATCGTCACCGGCTGGTACCAACTGGGAATGGCGCACGACGCCATCACGGCCTCGGGGGCACCCGCCACCGGCGCCCCGGCACGCCCGAACGGGACCCGCTCCCCCAGGTCGTAGTCCAGCGCCACCACGGTGAGCCCGTCGCGCTCGACCCATTCGTTGCCGACCACGTGGCGCACCAGCGCTCCCACGCTGTCCAACCGTCCGCGCCCCTCCGGCAGAAGGGCGGCCAGGACGGCCATCGGCGGCAGCTGCCGCAGCTCGCGGATCGGCTTGCGGAGCAGCACCGTCGACCCGATTCCCGCCCGAGGGGTCGGTGGGCGGTCGCCTCCCGAGCTCTCTTCGTAGTCCCAGTGGAAGCCGGCCAGCTTGCCGTGGTCGAGCCGACCCTCCATCTGGTGGGTCCGAAGCTCCGCCACGCTGACCCCGCAGGCCAGCAAGGTACACAGCACCGATCCGGCCGAGGTGCCGACCATCTCGTCGAAGGAACGCGCGTCGACGTCCAGACGGTCCTCCAGGGCGGTGAGGGCACCGACCATCCACGCCGCACCCAGCACGCCGCCTCCGCCGAGGACCAGACCCCGCCGGGTTGCCGTCACGCGCCCTCCCGGCCCTCGGTGAGCTCGCCTAGCGCATCGACGATGCACTGACCGAGCACCTCGAGATCGGGCATGGCGTTGCGGTCCGCGTTGAGCCCCAAGTAGACGCCCCCGTCGTACGACGTCAGTCCGATGGCGAGCGCCTGGCCCTTGGCGAGCGGGATCACCGGGTAAGTCGAGAGCATTGGCGCGCCACCGGCATACAAGGTCGTCTGCGGACCGGGCACGTTGGTGATGATGACGTTGAAGAGGCGCCGGGACATCGCACTGCCGAGCCGGGCGCCGAGCGAGTGGAGAGTCGGCGGAGCGAAGCCCGCCAGCCCGACCAGCCGCTGCGCGCTCATCGCCTGGCCGCCCTCCATCTGCTGACGCATCGAGAAGGCGATCTGGTGCAGTCGCATCGACGCGCCCGGCTCTCCGACCGGCAGGTCGACGAAGCACGCGGTCAACCGGTGCGCCGCCGACATCGTCGTCTCGAACCCGTTGCCTTCGATGCTCACCGGGACCATGGACCGCACGACCGAGCTTGGATGGACCGGTTCGCCTCGCGTCAGCAGCCACGCGCGGAAGGCTCCGGCGACCGTGGCGAGGACCACGTCGTTGATGGTGACGTCGTCGGCGTACGCACCCAGGGCGAGCCGGGACCGCACCTTGCGGTAGTCGTCGAGGTCGGTTCCCACCATGAGGAAGCGCCGTGCCGCTCCGATCTCCACGTTGAGCGGCGACGTCGGCGCCGGCCGGGCCGCGCCCCGCACCACGGTCGACACCAGCGAGCCCACGCCCTGGAGGATGCGCCCAGCCACCTCGCGGACCTCGTCGACGTTGTCGCGAACCGAGTCGATGAACTGCCCGGGCATGAAGACCGCGTCGGTCACGGCGCCGGCCACCAGCTGAAGGTCGCTCGGCTCGTGCCGCGGCCGCCAGGTGTCCACGACGTCCTCGTCGAACCCGGGCCGGTCACGGACGACGAGCTGCGCGATGTCGAGCGCCACGGCGCCGTCGACCATGGCGTGGTGGGTCTTGGTGACCACAGCGAAGCGGTCGTGCTCCAGCCCCTCGACGAGGTAGACCTCCCAGAGCGGGTGGCTGCGATCCAGCGGCCGCTGCTGGATGCGGGCGACGAACTCCTCGAGCTGCTCGTCGGTACCGGGCCTCGGCAGAGCGGCCTGGCGGACGTGATAGGTGATGTCGAACGACTCGTCGTCCACCCAGACCGGGTTGGCCAGCCGGCCGGGCACCTCGCGGACCTTCTGCCGGTACCTCGGCAGGTGGGCGATCCGCGCGGAGATGAGGGCGACGAGCTCCGCGTAGTCGAAGGGGCCGTCGGAACCTTCCGACCGTTCCGGTTCGTCGAACACCATGACGTTGCCGACGTGCATGACCGTGGTCGGCTCCTCGAGGTACAGCAGCGAGGCGTCGAGGGAGCTCAGCCGGTCGGACACCCGCACATCGTCGCAGACCGAGCTCTCCCTACGATGGCGACGCCGCCCAACGTCCATGGGCACGACAGTGAACGGAAGGAACTCGGGGGTATGCGTCGCCTCACCATCAGCGCCGTCGTCGCCGCGGCAGCGCTGACCCTGGCGGGATGCTCCAGCGGGTCGCCGGCTCCGGCGGCTACGACGCCGCCGACGACCAGCTCCGCCACATCCTCGACGACGTCATCCAGCACGTCCACGTCATCCAGCTCGTCGACTTCCACGAGCGGGAGCTCGCCCGTGTTGCCGGGGCGCACAATCGCCATCACCGTCAAGGGCAGAACGGTGACTCCACCACCGGCTCAGATGGACCTGCCGGTCGGCCAGCTCCTGACCCTGGTCGTCACGAGTGACCACGACGACGAGCTGCACGCGCACGGGTTCGACGTGGAGGTTCCGCTCAAGGCTGGGGTCCCCACGCAGGTTGCGCTCACCGGGAAGGACCCCGGCGTCTACGAGGTCGAGCTGCACCACCCCGCCTTGACGCTGCTCACCGTGGCCGTCCGGTGAGGTGAGCGTCCCGGCGGGCGTTGCCGCATATCTCTCCCGGGCCGTCCCGGCTGCCGTGCCGGCCCACGGCGTCGGCAACCGTTCAGACCTACCGTTGCCGTTCGAGGCGCTGGTGATCGGGGCCGCGCTGGCCTTGCTCGCGTCGTTCGTCGGCCTGGCGTTCCTCTGGCGGGAGCCGCGACTCCGACCGGAGGACGGCTGGCCGTTGCCGGCCGGTC
>DATLPT010000147.1:0-4136 GCA_035535635.1 Lapillicoccus sp.
GTCGTTCTGGCGCTGGCACTCACCGGCTGGCTGAGTGCTCGGCTCGGAGGGATGACACCGGGGCGGCAGATCGCCCGCAACGTCGGCGGCGGCCTCCTCGCGATGATCGTGACGTATGCGATCGGCACGCTGGTCGGGACCCAGCTCTGAGGTCAGCCCGCCAGAGTCGCGACGAGGACGGCCTTGATGCTGTGCATCCGGTTCTCGGCCTGGTCGAAGACGATCGACGCCGGCCCCTCGAACACCTCGTCGGTCACTTCGAGCGCGGTGAGTCCGAACTCGGCGTGGATCTCGCGACCGATCGCGGTGCCGAGGTCGTGGTACGCGGGAAGGCAGTGCATGAACCGGGCGGCTGGGTTGCCGGTCCGCTCCAGAAGTCGGGCGTTGACCTGGTAGGGCGCGAGCAGCCCGATGCGTTCGGCCCAGACGTCCTTGGGTTCGCCCATCGACACCCAGACGTCGGTGTGGACGAAGTCGACTCCCTCGACACCCGTGAGGTCGTCCGTGACGGTGAGGCGCGCACCCGTGTCCGCGGCCACGCCCCTGGCGGCGTCGACGACCTCCGGCGCCGGCTGCAATGACGGCGGCGCGACGATCCGGACGTCCATCCCCAGGAGCGCGCCGGCGGCCAGCAACGAGTTCCCCACGTTGAAGCGGGCGTCGCCGACGTAGGCGAAGGCGATGTCCTCGGCGGGCTTTCCCGCGTGCTCCAGCATCGTGACGCTGTCGCAGAGGGCCTGCGTCGGGTGCCACTCGTCGGTGAGGCCGTTCCAGACCGGCACCCCCGCATACCGAGCCATTGTCTCGACCGTTTCTTGGGCGGTCCCGCGGTACTCGATCCCGTCGAAGAACCGCCCGAGCACCCGTGCCGTGTCGGCAACCGACTCCTTGTGACCGATCTGGCTGCCGGCTGGATCGAGCATGGTGACATGGGCGCCCTGGTGGTAGGCGGCGACCTCGAAGGCGCACCGAGTCCGTGTCGAGGTCTTCTCGAAGACCAGCGCCAGAGTGCGCCCGACGAGCCGCTGGACCTCCCGGCCTTGGACGCGCTCCGCCTTGAGCACCCGAGCGAGGTCGACGAGTGACGACCACTCGGCCGGGGTGAAGTCGAGCTCCCGCAGGAAGGACCGGCCGCTCAGCGACGTCGTGCTGGTGGAGGGCACCGGCCCATGCTAGGAGCGCCCGCTCAGAGGTAGGTGGCGATCGCGTCGGCGATGGCCTGCGGGTCCTCGGTCGGCACGCCGTGAGCGCAGTTCTCGAGCGTGACAACGCGCACCTGGCCGCCGTTCGCCGCATACCGGTCGAGCACTCGCTGGATCTGCTGGTGCATGGGCTGCGGTGGCATGACCTCCGCGCCGGGCCATCCCGGCACAGCGCCGAGCTGACCGAGCATCGCCAGATCGAACGAGGACGTGTCGGAGATGACCTGGTCCTCCATGGCCCGCACCCACGTGATGGGCGGCTTGTCGGCGATGTCGGCGATGCCGGACGTGTCGAAGTAGCCCGGCGTCATGGCGTTGAGCACCCCCCGGTCACCGGGTCCGACGCCCGGCCAGGCCTCCGTTGTTGTCGTCGTTCCGGGGTAGAAGTCGTCGCCGACGACTGTCGTGAGGCTCTCGTCGAGCAGGAAGTCCTCGTCGACGTTGGCCGCGTTGCCCCGGGCCCCGAAGAAGTCGCGCAACACCACTCGGGGGCTGCCGGGAGTGTCGGAGCGGTCACCCGCCTTCAACCGCGTGACGAAGTCAGGACTGGCCGTGCCGCCGCCGCTTCCGGCGTAGTCGTCGCTGGTCTTACCGTCCGCCGTCGTGGTCCCGCCGAACCCGTAGGGGCTGATCGGGGCCACCAGGACGACCGCGCCGAGGTCGCCGGGGTGCTCGAGGAGGTACTGCTGCAGGATGCCGCCACCCATCGACCATCCGGCCGCGACGACGTCACCGCGGCCGGTCAGTCCCAGGGTCTCGAGCAGCCCGTGGACGTCGTCGACCATGTCGCCGAGGCCCCGGGTGGCGTCGATCGGCTTCTGCTCGGTGCGCCCGAAGGCCCGCATGTCCGGGGCCAGAACGCGAACGTCGTCCGGAAGCAGCTCGGCGACGTACCGCCAGAACCCGCCCGTCGTGAGGTTGCCGTGGATCAGTAGGACGGGACGGCCGTCCTCGGCGCCGCTGGTCCACACGTTCATCGCCAGACGAGGAGTCTGGACCATCTGGGGGATGAGCTCGGCCATGAGGGGGCTCCTTCGGACTACCTGGGGTGTCGCCGTTCTAGCACCTGAACCCGATGCCGGGTCGGCCATTCGGTCACGATTCGGCGGCGCGGCGGCGTGTCCGCGTGAACCTTTCCGGTCTCCGCTACGTATCAAGAGACAGTTGACGTACTCCTCCTGAACAAGCGCTTGCGGGAGCGCACACCGAAAGCTTCGGCGGTTGGCCCGTTGTGGTACGTGAACCGCCACCTACGCCCGGTCCCGATGGGGCCGGGCTTTTCGGTGCCCTACTGGCTCTCGGCCAGGGCGGCCAGCCGGTCCAGTGATGCCGTGAGCCGTTCGGCAGTCGTCCACCGGGCTCGGGTGAACCGCTCCTCGTCGGTGAGCTGCGACCAGTCGTAGGTGTGGGTGACGCGGGTATGCGTGTCGTCCAACGGCTCGAGCTCCCAGCGCCAGAGGTGCCCGGGCGCCGGCTGGCCCGGCTCGGACGGCCGCCACGCGATCCGCCGGCCTTCGTCGAACTCGACGACGTGGTTCTCGCGGATCTTGCCCTTGGTGGTCCTCATGACGAACACGTCGCCGACCGCGCGCACCCGCTGGCCGGTGTCAGCGTGGCCGAGGTTGTCGTTGCCGTCCCAGCGCGGCTGCATCGAAGGATCCGCGATGAGCTCGAAGATCTGCGCGGCGTTCGCCGCAATCTCCTGGCTCGCCGTCACGACGCGGGTCTCCGCGGTCTCGGCCATGGGGTCAGTATGCGCGGTCAGCGCGTGCGCGGTCAGCGTGCGCGCTCAGATAGGCGTGGGAGGCTGCGGCCATGGCCGACGATCCGCGCACCTGGTTCGTGCTGCTCCACACTCGAGGGCCGGCCGTCGCCGAAGGCCAGTCGGTCTTCGAGCATCCGGGGATCTCGCAGCACTACGCCTTTTTGCAGCGCCGCGTCGCAGTCGGCGAGCTCGTGGCGGCGGGACCGCTGCCCGACGAGCCAGGGTCGGGGATGACGGTGCTGGCGGTCGCCGACCTCGACACGGCCACCCGGCTGGCCACCGAGGACGACCAGGCGGTCGTTGACGGTGTGCTGAAGGTTCGGGTCCGGCCGTGGCACGTGGTCATGGCACGAGGAGAGTGAGGCCGGGCCAGCTTGAGCGCCCGCGCCTCGACGAACTGGACGATCCACCACAGCCCGCTGGGGTGAGAATTCCGGACCGACGGGACGAGGTGCCGGTGTCCCTGCCACGTCCTTGCCACGTTCGTCGTCAACGTCACCCAGGCAGCAGGACGATCTCCACGTCGAAGGCCTCGTAGGTCGACCGCGCCCGCGAGTCTCGCGTAGCCAGGGCCGCGCCGTGCTCATGCGCCGCTAGCGCGATCACGGCGTCGTAGACCGCTCTTCCTGCGATGCCGTACTCCGCGAGCTTGCGGTGGACCGACGCGGTCCGACGCGCGGACAGCGGCAGCACCGCCTCGAAGTTCTCGTCGATCAACAGCATCGCGTCAGATGGTGCGACCCGGGCATCGCCGGGCAGCCGCGTCAGGACGGAGAAGGTCTCGATCGCAGCGTGGCCGCTCAGGAAGAGATTTCGACCTCGAGCCCAGGCCGCTACCGCCTGGTGAGCGGTATGGGCGCCGACGAGGAGGGCTACAGCAACACTCGTGTCGACGGCGATCCGCTGCTGGGTCACTGGCGTCCGGAGTCGACGAGCCCGAAGACGATCTCGTCGTCGACTGGCGTCTGGCCCACCGCGACCAGGCGACCGCCATCGTCGCGCTCGATTCGAGCGGTTCGGCCACCCGGCGTGATCTGCACCCCTCGTCCATAGGCGGACACGTCGACGACGGTGCCTGGCAACAGGCCCAAGGCGTCACGCAAGGCCTTCGGCACGACGACTCGTCCCACCGCGTCGATCACCGCTTCCATGGGAATGCGGTACCAGCG
>DATLPT010000148.1:0-14710 GCA_035535635.1 Lapillicoccus sp.
ACTGCCCACCGCGCTGCCGGCCGAACTGCCCACCGCGCTGCCGGCCGAACTGCCGGCGAGGATGCCGGCGAGGATGCCGACGGGCACGGCCCGTGGTACCACACCGGTCCGCGCCGGCAGCGTCGCGGCCAGCCCGGTCGGCTCGGCCCGGGTTTTGTCACCAGGTCGGTCGGGTGGGTCACCAGGTGGGTCGGGTGGGTCACCAGGTGGGTCATCGGGTGAATCGCCCGATCCGACGCAGCCGTCGTCGGGCGGCTCGGTAACCGGGTCGCCACGCCGCTCGCGGGCGTCGTCATCTGGTTCGAAGGAGGCGTCGGGCGACTCGTCGCGCAGTTCGGCCAAAAACAGCTCGGCCAAAAACAGCTCGGCCAAAAAGTCGTCGGCCGGCTCGGCGAGAGGGTCGTCGCGCGGCGCGGCACGGACCTCCTCGCCCGAGACCACGCCGGACGTCCGGACGTCTCGGGCCCCGGTCGCGTCGACGTCGCTCGACCTGCTCGACCGGTCCCGGGCCAGCCTGCTGGAGGCGTGCCGCACCAGCGACGCCGGCGAGCGGTACGTCGAGGCCCACCTCGGTGCGCTCCGAGCAGCGGCCGCGCTCCTCGCGGCCCGGAGTCTGCCGAGCGGTGCAGGGTCGTCCAGCAGTGGGAGGGCCATCCGGACCAGTACGACCCGGTCGCGACCGCGCAGCGTGTGGGAGCTGCTCCCTCGGGTCGCGCCCGAGCTCACCGAGTGGTCGGCGTTCTTCGCGGCTTCAGCGCGCCGCCGGGCGGCGATCGAGCGAGGCGGCCGGATCGCCGCGCGGGAGTCCGACGACCTGCTGCGGCAGGCCGAGAACTTCCTCGAGATCGTCCAAGACCTGCTCGGCCTGCCCCGGGACGACACGCTGGCCCCGATCTCTCGCTACGTCGCACCGGTGTCGCGGTCAGGACCGGCACCCCCGGAGGAGAGCGAACGTGGGACGTGACGCCCCCGACAGACGTGACGACCGCGGCGAAGGAGCCCGTCCGGGTTCCGGCCCGTTGCCGGGTATGTCGTCGGGCTCCCCGGCGAGGTCGGCTCCTCGAGCCCGGCTGAGTGCCGGCGAGACCTTCGTCCACCTGCATGTCGCGTCGGGGTACTCGATGCAGTTCGGCGCCTCGACTCCCGCCGCCCTCGTCCAGCGCGCCGTGGCGTGGGGACAACCGGCACTCGCGCTGACCGACCGGGACGGCCTTTATGGGGCGATCCGGTTCGTCCAGGCGTGCACCGAGGCGGGCATCGACCCGATCCTCGGCGTCGACCTCGCGATCCGGGTGCTGCCGGGTCGACCGGACAGCAGACGACCTCGAGCGGGGCCTCGACCGACGAACCGCACCTCCGGGCGCGCGGCGTCGGCGTGGTGGCCGTCCCTGCCCCCGGCAGCCGCCCGGTCGACCGGTCGCCCCCGACGCGCCACCGGGCCGCCGGACGCACCGGCGCCGGTCGATGCCTCCCCCCGCACCCCGGTACGAGGTGGCGCGATCGTCGACCCCAGACTGCCACGGGTCACCGTCCTTGCTCGCGGCCACCGTTCCGGCCTCGACCCCGGAGCCGGATGGGGACGGCTCTGCCGGCTCGTGACGGCGACCCACCTCGGCGGTGACCGCGGTGAGCCGGTGGCCACTCCCGAGCTCATCGCCGAGATGGCCACCCCCGCGGGAACGCAGACCGGAGGCGGGACACAGACCGGAGGCTCGTCGCATACCGGACGCTCGGCACGGACCATGTCCGACGCGGCGTCGGTCGGGCCGAGCCCGCTCGTCGTCCTCCTCGGACCGGACTCCGACGTCGGGCGGGCCGTACTCCACCGGCGGCGCGGCGAGGCCGAGGCCGCGCTGGCCCGGTGGCGCGCTCTCCTGCCGCGCGACGCCCTGGCCATCGAGGTCGTGTGCCACGGCGGGCCGGAAGGCACCCCGGCGAACCTCGGCCACGCCGCCCGGCTCTACGCCCTCGCCCGTGACCACGGGCTGCGCGTCGTCCTCACCGCCGCGGCGCGGCACGCCGACCCGCAGGAGGCCGCCGTCGTCGACGTCCTCGATGCGGCGCGCCGGCTCGTCGCGCTCGACGTCCGGCACCTCGACCGGATCACGACCGCCGGCCACCTCAGCCCCACTCCGGCGATGTTCGCCGTCGCCGGCGACGTCCTCGCCGCGTCAGGGCCGGGACTGCAGGGTGGTGCCGCCCTGGCCATGGAGGGTGCCCGCGACCTGCTCCGCTCGACGGTCGCCCTGGCCATGGAGTGCGTCCTCGACCCGTCGCTCGACCTCGGCATCGGTGCGGTCCACCTGCCGGAGCAGACCGTCCTGGAGATCGAGCCGCACGTCGACCCGCATACCGTCCTCACGAAGCGGTGCCGGGCGAAGGTCGGCGACTGCTACCCCGACGCCACCTCCAGTGAACGAGAGGCGATCGAGCGACGCCTCCAGGACGAGCTCGACATCATCGCCGGGCTGGGCTTCCCGACGTACTTCCTCACGGTGGCCACCGTCGTCGACCTCATCCGCGACATGGGCATCCGCGTCGCCGCCCGTGGGTCGGGGGCGGGGTCACTGATCAACTACCTGCTCGGGATCTCCGGGGTCGACCCCTTGCGCTACGGGCTGCTCATGGAGCGGTTCTGCTCGCCGCTGCGCGCTCAGCTGCCCGACATCGACATCGACGTCGAGTCGGCCCGGCGGACCGAGATCTACGAGAAGGTGCTGGCCCGGTTCGGTGGCGAGCGGGTGACCTGCGTGTCGATGATGGACAGCTACCGCGTGCGGCACGCGATCCGCGACGTCGGCGCGGCGCTCGGGATGCCGCCGAGCGAGGTCGACGCGATGGCCAAGGCGTTCCCGCACATCTCGGCTCGCAACGTCCGCAACGCGATCGCGGAGCTGCCCGAGCTGCGGGCGAGCGGGCTCAACGCGCCGCGGCTCGACCTCATGCTCGACCTCGTCGAGCGGCTCGACGGGCTGCCCCGCCACATCGCGCTGCACCCGTGCGGCGTCGTCCTGTCCAACTCGCGGCTGCTCGACCGGACTCCGGTGGAGGCGAGCTGGATCGGGTTCCCGATGAGCCAGTTCGACAAGTACGACGTCGAGGAACTCGGGCTGCTCAAGCTCGACATCCTCGGCATCCGGATGCAGTCGGCGATGGCCCACGCCGTCGACGAGGCCCGCCGGGTCGACGACGTGAGCATCGACCTCGACGACCGGAACCAGGTCCCGCTCGACGACGAGACGACGTTCCGGATGATCCGTACGACGCACACCCTCGGCTGCTTCCAGATCGAGAGCCCGGGGCAGCGGGAGCTCATCGGCAAGTTCGGGCCGGAGTCGTTCGAGGACCTCATCACCGACATCTCGCTGTTCCGGCCCGGCCCGGTGAAGTCCGACATGATCGTCCCGTTCCTCAACGCCCGGCAGGGCTGGACCGCCCCGGAGTTCCTCCACCCGACCCTGATCCCGGCTCTCCAGGAAACCGAGGGCGTCGTCGTCTTCCACGAGCAAGTGCTGTTGATGGTGGCCGAGACGACCGGAGTCAGCCTCGCCGAGGCCGACGAGGTCCGCCGCGCCATGGGTTCCCCGCGAGGGCAGTCGGAGGTCGAGAAGTGGTGGCGACCCGCAGCGCTCGCCCGTGGCTATCCCAAGGACGTGACCGACAAGATCTGGGAGGTGCTCAAGGCGTTCGCGTCGTTCGGGTTCTGCAAGGCGCACGCGGCGGCGTTCGCCCTCCCGACCTACCAGTCCGCGTGGCTCAAGGCCCACCATCCAGCGGCGTTCCTCGCCGGCGTGCTCACTCACGACCCCGGCATGTACCCCAAGCGGCTCATCCTCGACGACGCCCGCAGCCTCGGCATCGCGGTGCTCGGCCTGGATGTCAACGCGTCGAAACCGGCGTACGTCATCGAGCGGTTGGACACCCCCGCCGAGCCACCAGTGCCGCCCGTACCGCCGGACCCCGACCTGCCGGACGGCAGCGCGTACGGCATCCGGCTCTCGCTCACCGACGTCAAGGGAATCAGCGAGGCCGAGGTCGCGCGGATCGTCGCCGCCCAGCCGTTCCACAGCCTGGCCGACTTCTGGAACCGTGCCCACGTCTCCCGACCGGTCACCGAACGGCTCGTCCTCGCGGGCGGGTTCGACACGATCTACGGCATCGACGCGGTCGGCGCGGCGGTCGACCCGGGACGCGCCCACCGACCGCGGCATCGGGGAGTCCGCGCGGCGCATGCCCCCGACCGCGGTGGTGCTCGCGGCTACGCTGTGGGCCGCCGCGACTGGGCCCATGGCGACGCGGGGCAGGGTATGCCCGAGATCGGACCCGACGGCGACGACGCCGGGATGCGTGACGTCGAGCCCACGGACGACGACGCGGGTATGCCTGACGTCGAGCTCGAGGACGACGACGCGGTGGATGAGACGGAGCTCAGCGACGACGGTGGGCGGGAGCTTGACCGCGGCGGTGCCGGCGCAGATGGGCCCGGGAGCCCGCTCACGACACTCACCTCGGCCGGCTTGGGGCGGCGTGGCCGGGTCACCCGCCGTGACCTGCTGCTCCACATCGCCGAGTTGGACCGCTGGTCCCGGTCCAGCTCGTCGACGACGCCGTCCGGCCCGCGCGTCCGAACCGGGACGGCGCCCACCACGAAACGGGAGACGGCGCCCGAATCCGAACCGGCCACGGCCGACATCGCCGGGCTGACCGGCATCTCCGGTCCGGCCTGGGAGTCGGGCATCAAGGCGCCGAACCGACCGGTCGGTCGCGGACGGCCCGGAGCCCGCTCACCATGGACCGGACAGCTGGTGGACGACGGAGCACGGTCTCCCATGACCGGGGTGGATCGACTCCCCTATGACGGGGTCGATCCACCCCGATCCGGTTTTGTCGTTGCGGGCTCAGACGTCGCCGCCCGCGCGGCGGCCCAGTCCCAGGCCGCGAAGCGGGTCGTCCCCGCATACGCTCAGCCGACCCAGCTGACCCTCGACCTCGGCGACACGCCCCGGCTCGAGAAGGGCACCGGCCTGCCCGAGATGACCGGCCCGGAACGCGTCCGCGCCGAGCTCGACATCCTCGGCCTCGACGCCAGCGCCCACATCGTCGACTTCTACGGGCCGATGCTCGATGCCCTCGGCGTGACCCGCTCGACCGAGATCCTCGACGCTCGCAGCCGCAGCGAGATCCTCGTCGCCGGTGTCAAGGTGGCGACCCAGACACCGCCGATCCGTAGTGGCCGCCGGGTCGTGTTCCTCACCCTCGACGACGCGACGGGGCCGGTCGACGCGACGTTCTTCGAGGACGCCCAGGGTCCGTATGCGACGACGGTCTTCCATTCGTGGATGCTCCTCGTCCGCGGCATCACTCGCCGCACCGGACCGCGTGGCATCTCGGTGCGCGCCACCGGCGCCTGGGAGCTGTCCGGGCTGTGGGAGGCATGGACCCGCGGCGGTCTCGAGGCCGTCCTCGCCGCGATCGAGGCCGAGGACCGCGAGATGGTCGCCCGCAACGAAGCCGCCCTCGCCGCCGCGGCGGAGGCCGACGGGCGCGACCTGCCCGTCGCCGCCAAGGTCGGCACCAGCGGCGGCGGCCGGGAACGCGGCGGCGATGCGGCCGATCTCGAGGCGTACACCGGGCTGCCGCGGGGCGACCGGGACGACGCCGAGTACGCGAAGCGGTTCGAGCGAGCGGCCGCCGCGGCCGCGGCCGAAGAAGCCCGTCACACGGCGCGCGCCGGCGGCATGGGCGGTCACGGCTCACTGCCCCCACGCGGGCCCACGGCGAAGCCGAGGACCAGGCGGGTCCTCGTCCACGCCTCCGGGTTCAAGCAGTCGCCCTACGCCGACGTCAAGCCGGCCGGCGAAGACACCCGTGGCGCCCGGGCCCTGGCGACGTCGCTGACGGTTCCCGACGCGGTTCCGGGTGGCGAGGACCATCGGCGCGCCGACGGTCGGCCGAACGTGACGTCGGACGTGACGTCGGACGTGACATCGGATGACGTCCGCACCCTCGGTATGCCGCCGCGCAAGCTCTGGCACGCCAGCCCGGGAAGCTCGGGGCACTAGGGTGACAAGGACCATCGTGGTTGCCTCCGCCGTCTCGGCACCCGCCGGGAGCGGGAGCCCGAGAGCACGCCCGGGAGGACGCACAAGGTGGCCGACGAGCGACGGGATCGTCCCGCAGCCCCACGCGCCGCCGGATCGTCGAAATCCCTGCCGGCCCCGCCCGCCGCACGGTGGGCGCAGGTCCGCAACCAGGGCGTCTGGGACGCCGTCGGTGACCTCGTCCGCGAGCGGGAGACGGATCTGGGCCGGCCGCTCCGGGTCCTCGACCTCGGCGGCGGTTCCGGAGGCCTCGCCGTCCCGCTCGCCGAGCTCGGCCACGACGTCACCGTGGTCGATCCCAGCCCGAACGCCCTCGCCGCTCTCGAACGCCGCGCCGCCGACTTCGGCGTCGCCGACCGAGTCACCGGTCGGCAGGGTGACGCCGACACGCCGGCGTTCGAGACGGGCGAGACGTTCGACCTGGTCTGCTGCCACGGCGTTCTCGAGGTCGTCGACGACCCCACCGCAGCGCTGGCCGGAATCGCCGCCGTCCTCACGCCGAAGGGGCATCTGTCCCTCCTCGTTGCCGGCCGGCTCGCCGTCGTCCTCACCAAGGCCCTCGCCGGCGACATTGGTCAGGCCCGCGAGGCGCTCACCAGTCCCGACGGGCGATGGGGCAGAGCTGACCCGCTGCCTCGTCGGTTCGATATCGACGGACTGGTCGCGCTCCTCGACGCGACCGGGTTCACGCCGATCCAGGTCCACGGGGTCCGGGTCTTCGCCGATCTCGTGCCTCCGACCGCCCTCGACAGCGCCGCCGACCGCGAGGCGCTCGCCGAGCTCGAGCGTGCGGTGGCGACCCACCCGCTGTACGCCGAGGCACTCGGCATCCTGGGCGCGGGCCTGCATGCCATCGCGCAGCGAGCCTGACGCCCACGAGCGGCCGGCGGTCCCGGCTCCCGCGGAGCGCGGTGACCCGCATACCGGGTTGTGGACCGAGTGACCCGCCGTCAGTACGCTCCGCCACGGCGAACCGGGGGCGGCGAGCCGGACGACACCGGATGCACCGTGCTGCACGTCGACATGGACGCCTTCTACGCGTCCGCCTCACTCATCGACCGGCCCGAGCTGCGCGGCCAGCCGGTCATCATCGGTGGCGGCGGAAATCGGTCTGTGGTGCTGTCGGCGACGTACGAGGCGCGCCGGTTCGGCGTCACCTCGGCGATGCCGATGGGTAAAGCGCGCCGGCTCTGTCCGCAGGGCATCGTCGTCGAACCCGACTTCACCCGGTACTCCCAGATCTCCGAGGCGATCATGGCGACGTTCCACGCGGTGACCGACGTCGTCGAACCGCTGTCACTCGACGAGGCGTTCCTCGACATCGCCGGCGCCCAGCGACGCCTCGGCCGACCGACCCGCATCGCGCAGTGGGTTCGCGACACCGTCGCCGACGAGCAGGGGATCACCTGCTCGGTCGGCGTGGCGTCGACGAAGTTCGTGGCGAAGTTGGCCTCCAGC
The DNA here is from genome assembly GCA_035535635.1 of Lapillicoccus sp. Lineage (GTDB taxonomy): Bacteria > Actinomycetota > Actinomycetes > Actinomycetales > Dermatophilaceae > Lapillicoccus. Next base: position 7,560 of record DATLPT010000148.1, read on the forward strand.
CTGGCCAAGCCCGACGGCATGATCGTCGTGCCCCAGGCCGAGGTGCTCGGCTTCCTCCACCAGCTCCCGGTCGGCGCCCTGTGGGGGGTGGGGGAGCGGACCGAGGAGGCCCTCACCCGGCTCGGCCTGCGCACCGTCGCCGACATCGCCCATACCCCCGTCGAGACCTTGAGGAGAGCGCTCGGTGACGTCGCGGGAGCTCACCTGCACGCCCTGGCCTGGGGCCGAGACGAGCGCCTCGTCGTCAAGCAGGTCCGGGAGAAGAGCATCGGATCCGACGAGACGTTCGCGCACGACGTCGACGACCCGGTCGTCATCCACCGGGAGCTGCTGCGGCTCAGCGACCGCACGGCGGCGCGGGTCCGTGCCGCCGGCATGATGGGCCGCACGGTGACGATCAAGGTGCGTTTCGCCGACTTCACGACGATCACCCGCTCTCGGACACTGCGCGACCCCACCGACGTGTCCCGCGACATCTACGCCACCGCGCGGTCGCTGTTCGATGCGCTGGGTCTGCAGCGGGCCAGGATCCGGCTGGTCGGGGTTCGCATGGAGGGCCTCGTCGAGGGTGATGGCGCACCGATCCAAGCCACCCTCGACGAACCCGAGCACGGGTGGCGGGAGGCCGACAAGGCGGTGGACCGGGCCAGCGCCCGGTTCGGCGCCGGGGCGGTTCGTCCGGCCGCGCTGGTCCGAGACCGCGACAGTGCGCCGAGGTCGGCGGCGGCCGCCGCCGGAGCCGCCCGCGCCGAGGCGTCACGGTCCGCGCGAACCCGGTCCGCCGATTCAGAGCGCGACAAGGCGGCCCGAGAGGCAAGCCGACGTGGGGAGGCCGCGGGGGAAGCGACGCGACGCACACCGCCCCGCGGAGGTCCGCGGGCGACCCGGGAGGGCGGCATCGCCAGCGGCGTGGACGACGCCGTCGAGGCGGTCGACGAGGAGGCGCCGTGAGGGGACGACGTCGCGTGACGACCGGCTCCTCGGCCGACCGTCACGGTGAGCTGACCGGCCTACATGACGGTCTGCTGACGTTTCTCGCCGCGCTCGGATTCGGACGGTGACTCCCCTCGCGCGGACATATCCTTAAGACTTACAGTGACTTCACGTGACTGATGAGTAGGACGTCGGCGCCGACGGGAGTCGCCGTTCGAACTTTTCGAGGCGTACGTTCGTCCTAACAGGTGACGGTCGTGCAAGGGAGGTTGACCGGTGCCGCTGTCCGAACACGAGCAGAAGGTGCTCCAAGCCATGGAGCAGGCTCTGTATGCCGAGGACCCCCGCTTCGCCACTCACATCACCAACCACGGCCTCCATCCCGGCAAGCGCCGCATCATCGTCGGCGTCCTCGGCGTCGTCGTCGGACTCGCTCTCGTTCTGCTCGCGGCGTTCAACTCGCTGATCTGGCTCGGTGCCATCGGCTTCGCGCTGATGGTCGCCGGCGGCGCCTGGGCGTTCACGCCCGCGAAGAAGTCCGTCCTCGGTGCGGTCGGTCCCGACGGCGCGGTCCGCCGCACGGTCTCCGGCGAGACGCGCAAGTCCGGCCCCAAGTCCGGCGGCTTCATGCAACGTCTCGAGGAGCGCTGGGACCGGCGTCGCCGAGACGAGTGGTGACCCGCCCCTGAGGCACGACGTCGGCACGGCTCGAGGACCTCGGGCCGTGCTTCTGTATGCGACGCTGCCGCCGCCGTGACGCGTGGACGACCGAGTTCCGGTTCGGTCAGGTGGGGATGCCCAGCCGCCACACCCCGAGCAGCCAGATCAGCACGATGAGGAACCCGGCGACCAGCTCGATGCCGATCGACATCGCGACCGCCTTGAGCGCGTGGAGGGTCGAGCGCCAGGCCGACCCGGACTCCCGATGCCGGCCCGTCTCGACCAGGAAAACACCGAGCACGAAGCCGATCGGTGCCCCAACCACGGGAATGAGAAAGAACAGCACGATGGCCAGCAGCACGGCCAGGAACAGTGTCGAGGTCTTGACGCCCGCGTCCTTGAGCCGCCGCCCCGGGACGAGGTACTGGGTGACGACCCCGACCGCATACACGACCCCGCAGAGGGCGAACACCGCCCACGCCCAGCGGTTCGGGTGCTCGAACGCCCAGAGCGCGGTGGCGAGCCACACCAGCAGGAGCCCGGGCAGGAACGGCACCACGATGCCGACCAGGCCTACGAGCATGAGCAGGCCCGTCACGACGACCGAGGTCATCGGACGGGCCTGAAACGCTGGCGAGCCGGGCGAGCCGTGTCGATCACGCCAGGACTCTACGCAGGGGGCTCAGCCGAGCACGTCCTCCTCGGTGAGCCGGTCGGTCTCGTCGTGGATCTCGCTCGCGCGCGCCTGCAGCTGGGGCAGGTGCTGGCGGCCGTGGTGAGCGCAGAAGAGGAGCTCACCGCCGCCGATAAGGCGGGCGCGAATGTAGGCCTGGGCACCACAGCGGTCGCAACGATCCGCTGCGCTGAGGCTCGGGGCCAGTGTTGCGTTCACGTCTGCCTTCTCTCTGGATTCGGGGTGACGGCCCGGGGTGTGGAACCGTCGTCATCCGGGATGACGTCCCCGTTGACGTCGACCGTCCGTCGCTGGTGGCCACGTCCGGTACTCCGCTTTCAACAGTCAAGCACGTGTCGTGCTTCCCACGAGGTATTCGCCCCTCATGCGACCCGGGGATGCGCCGAACCGTGATGCTGTTGTGAGGGTTTCGTCACACGCGGTGATACAGCCCACGTTCGGGAAGGATCAGGCAGGAGTCGCCGAACTCGTGCCACGCATACCTCTCCGCGACGGCGACGTCGTACGCGCGTTGGGTCAGCTCCGCTCCGGCCACGGCCTCGACGAGCAACAGGTGCGAGGCCTCGGGGTTGTGCCAGCCGGTGACCAGCCCGTCGACCACCCGGACCGGCCGGTCCGGTCCGATGACGAGGTCGGCCCAGCCGGCCGCCGCGTCGACGACACCGTCAGGTGAGGTCGCCGACTCGATGGCCCGCGTCGCGGTGGTGCCGACGGCGACGACGCGTCCGCCGCGGGCCCGTGCGGCGTTCACCAACGCGGCCGTAACCGGGGTCACCTCGAATCGCTCGGGCTGTGGAGCCTCACCCGCGTCCTGCGACGACACGCCGGTGTGCAGCAGGACCGGCGCCACGAGCACCCCGGAGCGAACCAGGCGCGTGACCAGCCGGTTCGTGAACGGCCGCCCGGCGCTCGGCATCTCGGCACTGCCCGGGTCGCGAGAGAACACCGTCTGGTAGTCGCGCAAGGGGTAGCGTCGATCGAGGTATCCGTAGGCGATCGGCCGGCCGGCGCGTCGCAGAAGTCCCGCGAGGTCGCCGGTCACAGCGGCGCGCCAGAGCCGGTTCCCCACACCGGTGGATGAGGACGCTCCGTCCGGATAGCCCCCGAGCAGGCTCGCGACCACGCCTTCCCCGAGGTGCACCTCTTCACCGCGACGACCGTTGAGGACCGGGAGGGCGGCGGCCGGCCAGCTCCGCAGCTCCAAGACCCACGTTCCGTCGTCCAGCGGGGTGGCCAGGTGCACGACCAGGTCACCGTGCCGTGGTGACCAGGCGTCGACTTCTCGGGGGACGGTTCCCGACGTGTTGACGACGAGGACGTCCCCGCGGCGCAGGAACCGGCCGATGTCGCGGAAGTGCACGTGGTCCTCACGGCCCCGCCCTGCGACGAGTAAACGAACGCCGTCGCGGGGAACGCCCCGCGACTCCGGCGGCCCGACGGCGGTGACCAGGTCCGGCGAGGGAAACCGCGTGGTGGGGGTCACGGGAACCGCGGTCACGCGACGACCTCCGCCACGGCGAAGTCGATCGCCCGGTACCGCCCGCTGGACGGTGCGGCCTCGAGCAGCCGCAGCAGCGCCGGGACGACGGTCTCCGGCAGGGGACGGTCGCTGATGTCTTCGCCCGGGAACGCCGCCTGGTGCATCGCCGTGCGCATGTCGCCAGGGTCGACGGCGTACCACCGCAACGACGGGTGCTCGGACGCGAAGGTGCCGACGAGGTGGTCGAGCGCCGCCTTGCTCGCGCCGTAGGCGCCCCAGCCCTCGTAGTGCTCGACGGCGGCGTCGGACGAGACCGCGAGGACGGTGCCCCTCGCGGCGGTGAGGTCGGGAAGCAGCTCTCGGGTGAGGGCCGCCGGTGCCACGACGTTCGTCTCGAGAACGGCGTGGAAGGTCTGCGACTCGAGGTCGGTGAGCGATGGCTGCGGACTACCGCCCAGCTCACTGGCGTTGTGGACCAGCAGGTCCAGATGACCGTGCCGCCGGACCGCCGTGGCGAGCTCGGCCCGATGCGTGGGATCGGTTACGGACCCGGGTACGGCGTCCACCGTGGTTCGCCGGCTCAGCTCGGCGGCCACCTCGGCCAGCCGGTCGGCGCCACGGGCGTCGACGACCAGGGTCCAGCCGCGATCGGCCAGCGTGGTGGCGAGGGCCCGTCCGAGGCCGGCGGAGGCACCGGTGACGAGGGCGGTACGGGAGGTCGATGTCATGACCCCATCTTCAAACTTCAAGTTGACTTCAAGTCAAGGCTAGACTCGAGCCATGGCCAAGGACCCGTTGACGGTCGCCGAGGTAGCCCACCGCAGCGGGTTCGCGCCGTCGGCGCTGCGATTCTACGAGGCCCGGGGCCTGATCGAGGCGTCCCGCACCTCTGGGCGTCAGCGGAGGTATGCCCGCGCCGTACTGCGCCGGCTGGCCTTCATCCGCGCCGCCAGCAACGTCGGGCTCAGTCTCGACGAGATCGCCGCAGAGCTCGACACCCTGCCGCAAGGTCGGACCCCCAACGCGGAGGACTGGCAGCGCATCTCCGAGGACTGGCGAGCCCGGCTGGACGAGCAGATCGCCGCCATCGAGGCCCTCCGCGACCGGCTGGACGGCTGCATCGGCTGTGGCTGCCTCTCGCTGCGAACCTGCTCGCTCTACAACCCGGAGGACGTGATCGGGACCCGCACGTCCGGAGCGGGGCGGCTGCCGGAGCTGCTCCGTCGTCCGGTGGCGCGTGAGCGCGCTACGGCACAGCCTGCGCGCGGCGTACCCGAGTCGGTCGTCGGCGGGAGATAACCTCCCCTCGGGGGTTCGCCCTCGTTCACCCCGAAACGGAAAGGACCTTGGTGGCCAGCGCCAGACCCAGCATCAACGGGGACTACACCGCCCGCCACCTGCAGGTGCTCGAAGGGCTCGAGGCGGTCCGCAAGCGCCCCGGCATGTACATCGGCTCGCGCGACAGCAAGGGCCTCATGCACTGCCTCTGGGAGATCATCGACAACTCCGTCGACGAGGCGCTGGCCGGTGCTGGCACCCGCATTGAGGTCATCCTGCGGGCCGACCGGTCGGTCGAGGTCATCGACCATGGCCGCGGCATTCCGGTCGACACCGAGCCGCGCACCGGCCTGTCAGGGGTCGAGGTCGTCTTCACCAAGCTCCACGCCGGCGGCAAGTTCGGCGGCACCTCGTATGCGGCGACCGGTGGGTTGCACGGGGTCGGTGCCTCCGTCGTCAACGCCCTGTCGGCGCGGCTCGACGTCGAGGTCGACCGGGTCGGCAAGACCTACGGGATGAGCTTTCGGCGCGGCGAGCCCGGCGAGTTCGCCGACCGGGGTGAGAAAGGACCGGAGGCGCCCTTCGCGGCATACCAGAGGAAGGTCGCCCTGCCGGTCGTGGGCCGCGCGAAGCGGGGAGTGACCGGGTCGCGGGTCCGGTTCTGGCCCGACCACGAGATCTTCGAGCCGGGCGCGGAGCTCGACCTCGAGCAGCTGACCGCTCGGGCTCGCCAGACGTCGTTCCTGATCCCCGGGCTGGCGTTGGTGATCCGCGACGAGCGCGGTCTCCCTGGCACCCCCGGTGAAGACGGGGTCCACGAGGAGACCTTCGTCCACCATGGCGGGATCACCGAGTTCGTCGACTTCCTCGCGCCAGACGCGCCGGTCACCCAGGTGTGGCGGCTGCAGGGGTCGGGGATGTTCACCGAGAACGTCCCCGTGCTCGACCCGGCGGGCCACATGACGATGACCGAGCTGACCCGTGACTGCACCGTGGACGTGGCGCTGCGGTGGGGCACCGGCTACGACGCGAAGGTCCAGTCCTTCGTCAACATCATCGCGACACCCAAGGGCGGCACCCACGTCCAAGGCTTCGACCAGGCGTTGCTCAAGGTGTTCCGCAAGCAGCTGGAGCTCAACGCGCGGCGGCTCAAGGTCGGCGCCGACAAGGTCGAGAAGGAGGACATCCTCGCCGGCCTCACCGCCGTCGTCACCGTGCGGCTGGCCGAGCCGCAGTTCGAGGGCCAGACCAAGGAGGTCCTGGGCACCTCCGCCGTCCGTGCCATCGTCGCGCGGGTCGTCGAGCAGGAGCTGACCGACCGGATCACGAACCCGCCGCGCGGCCAGAAGCAGGAGGCGGCCACCCTTCTGGAAAAGGTCGTCTCGGAGATGAAGTCGCGTATCAGCGCACGGCTGCACAAGGAGACGCAGCGCCGCAAGACCGCGCTCGAGTCCTCCTCACTTCCAGCGAAACTGGCGGACTGCCGCACCCACGACGTCGAGCGGTCGGAGCTGTTCATCGTGGAGGGCGACAGTGCCCTGGGCACCGCGAAGCTCGCGCGCTCGTCCGACTACCAGGCGCTGCTGCCGATCCGCGGCAAGATCCTCAACGTGCAGAAGGCGTCCGTCTCGGACATGCTCAGCAACGCCGAGTGCGCGGCGATCATCCAGGTGATCGGCGCCGGCTCGGGCCGCAGCTTCGAGATCGACCAGGCGCGCTACGGCAAGGTCATCATCATGGCCGACGCGGATGTCGACGGCGCCCACATCCGGACGCTGCTGCTCACCCTGTTCTTCCGCTACATGCGTCCGATGATCGAGGAGGGCCGGGTGTTCGCGGCCGTGCCGCCGCTGCACCGCGTAGTCGCGATGAATCCGGGGTCGAAGCCCAACGACATCATCTACACCTACTCGGAGCAGGAACTCGAGCGCGTGCTGGCGACCCTGAAGAAGTCGGGCCGCAAGTATCAAGACCCGATCCAACGCTACAAGGGGCTGGGAGAGATGGATGCCGACCAGCTCGCCGAGACGACGATGAGCCGGGCGCATCGAACCCTCCGCAAGGTGACCATCACGGATGTCGAGCGGGCGGAAGAGGCGGCGCGCG
>DATLPT010000149.1:0-2454 GCA_035535635.1 Lapillicoccus sp.
TCACCGACGGTCCGCCCCCCGAAGCCGGTTCGTGGCGAGAGCAGCGGCTGCTCGCCCAGATCAGTGGAGGCGCCGTCGTGGTCCTCCACGAGGGCACCTCCGCGCGCCGGGATGTCGTCGCGACGACCGACTGGCTACTGACCCGGATGGCCGAGCGTGGCCTGCACAGCGTCACGCTGAGCGAGCTCAGCCAGTCGTGACCCTGCGCTAGGAGATCCTGCGCCGGTAGACGACCATGGCGAACGCGTACGCCAGGACGAGGATGCCGAGACACCAGGCCAGCGCGACCCAGATGTCGGTGCCGACCGGCTGTTGGGCGAGCAGGTCGCGGATCGCGTTGACGATGGACGTCACCGGCTGGTTCTCGGCGAAGGCGCGCACCGGGCCAGGCATGGTGTCGGTGGGGACAAATGCCGAGCTGATGAACGGCAGCAGGATGAGCGGGTAGGAGAACGCGCTCGCGCCGTCCGCCGATTTCGCGGCGAGGCCTGGGATCACCGCGATCCACGTCAACGCCAGCGTGAGCAGGATGAGGATTCCCGCGACCGCGAGCCAGGCCAGCACACCCGCGCCGGAGCGGAACCCCATGACGAGGGCGGCGGGGACGACGACGGCGACCGAGATCATGTTCGCGACCACCGACGTGCCGACGTGCGCCCACAGGACGGACGACCGCGCGATCGGCATGGACTGGAACCGCTCGAAGATGCCGCTCTGCGTGTCCAGGAACAGCCGGAAGGCGGTGTAGGAGACGCCCGAGGCGATGGTGATGACGAGGATGCCGGGCAGTAGGTAGTTGACGTACGAGTCCGATCCCGAGTTGATCGCGCCGCCCAATACGAAGACGAACAGCAGCAGGAATGCGATCGGCATGATCGTCGTCGTGATGATGGTGTCGACGCTTCGGGTGATGTGACGCAGGGATCGTCCGAGCAGGACGGTGGTGTCGCCGACGAAGTGCGTGGTGGCGGTCATGTAGCTCTCCTCAGTTGTTCGTGCTGTCGTTGCCGACCAGGGTGAGGAAGACGTCCTCGAGGGTCGGTTGCTTCTCGACGTACTCGACGGTGGCCGGCGGGAGGAGCTGCTTGAGCTCCGCGAGGCTGCCGTTCACGAGGATCCGGCCCTGATGGAGGATCGCGATCCGGTCGGCGAGCTGTTCGGCCTCGTCGAGGTACTGCGTCGTCAGCAGCACCGTGGTGCCCTGCTCTGCCAGCCTCCTGACCGCCTGCCACACCTCGATGCGAGCCTGCGGGTCGAGGCCGGTGGTGGGCTCGTCCAGGAAGATCACCGGTGGGTCGCCGATGAGGCTCATCGCGATGTCGAGGCGGCGACGCATACCGCCGGAGTACGTCGACACCTTGCGCGCCGCCGCGTCGGTGAGGGAGAAGCGCTCGAGCAGGTCGTCGGCGATCGCGCCCGGATCGTCGAGGTGCCGCAGGTGGGCGACCAGCAGGAGGTTCTCCCGCCCGCTCAAGATTTCGTCGACGGCGGCGAACTGGCCGGTCAGGCTGAACGACTCCCGCACGTTCGCCGGTTCGGTGGCGACGTCGAAGCCGTTGACGCTGGCCGTTCCGCCGTCGGCCCGCAGCAGCGTGGACAGGATTCGCACGACCGTCGTCTTGCCAGCGCCGTTGGAGCCGAGCAGAGCGAAGATGCTGCCGCGCCGCACGTCGAAGTCCACACCGCGCAGCACCTCCAGCTCCTTGTAGGACTTCTGCAGGCCCTGGACGCGAATGGCGGGGCGGTCGATGTCGATGGTGGTCATGTGGATCTTCCTTTCGTTCAGGCTCGTCGGATGGTGATGGCGCCGTACGACGTGCGCACCCGGATTGACGCGCGTTCCACGCCGGCACCGGGCTCGTCGGACCGGACGAGCTCGCTCCGGACCCGGCCATGGTCGGACTGGAGGTCGAGGTATGCGGCGGTGCCGGTGGGGATTCCAACGTCCACTGATCCGTAGGACGTCGTGACCGCGCAGGTGCCTGACGACATCGCGCCGACCTCCACCGTGCCGTACGTGTTGCGAACGGTGAGGACCCCGGTGGCGCCGTCCAGGACGACGTCTCCGGACGATGCGGTCAGGGTCGTGGTCCCGCCGGCCGAACGGACCCGCACGCTGCCGTGGGTCGACTCGACGCGACCGCCGTCGACGAGCCGGTCGACGGTGACGTTGCCGTATCGGCTCTGCAGCTGACCGGTCGTCACCTCCTCGACGCGGATGTCGCCGCCGGTCGACTGGACTGAGCAGGCGCCGACGGTTCCGACGAGCTCGACCTCGGCGTACGCGGTCGTCACCGTGATCCGCGAACCTTCCGGAACGCCGATCTCCACCTCGGTGGCCCCAGGGCGCACCAGACGCCGCCACCCGGACGCAGAGCCGCGGACCTCGAGGACCTCGCCGGCAAGGGTGACCCGGACGTTCTGCGGCGCCTCGACATCGTGCTGGCGAGAGGC
>DATLPT010000150.1:0-36677 GCA_035535635.1 Lapillicoccus sp.
AGGTCCGGCGCGTACGCAGGACTGTGACTCAAACCTCCGAGCAGTAGGAGAAACGGCGAGTTAGGGTCGAAACAGGACACCGATCCGGAGAGCCGTCAGGAGGTGCCGGGATGTCAAACCTCACCCCCCGCGAGCCCGAGGACGTGCGCGCCCACCACGACCCGATCGACCCGTTCGAGAAGGCCGCGCCCGAAGAGCTGTCCCGGCAGCGCGACCTCCTGCGCGACGAGGTGCGTGACCTTCGCGAGCAGCTGCGGCACAGCCCGACCCGGGCCCGCGAGCTGGAGAACCGCGTCCTGCAGCTGCAGACATCGCTCGCCACCCTCTCGACGCAGAACGAGCGGCTGGTGCGCACCCTCAAGGAGGCGCGCGAGCAGATCGTCACGCTGAAGTCGGAGGTGGACCGACTCGCCCAGCCGCCCAGCGCATACGGACTGATCCTCGAGTCCTACGACGACGCGACCGTCGACATCCTCACCAGCGGGCGGAAGATGCGCGTCGCCGTCAGTCCAACTGTGGACCCGGCCAGCCTCAGCGCCGGCCGCGAGGTCATGCTCAACGAGGCGCTCAACGTCGTCGCGACCTGCGGGTTCGAACGCGTCGGCGAGGTCGTCATGGTCAAGGAGATCCTCGACGACGACCGCATCCTGGTCGTGGCCCACGCCGACGAGGAGCGCGTCTGCCGTCGGGCCGACTCGCTGGAGGGCCAGCTGGTCCGCGTCGGCGACGCGCTCATGCTCGACCCGCGTTCGGGCTTCGTCTACGAGCGGATCCCCAAGGCCGAGGTCCAGGACCTCGTCCTCGAGGAGGTCCCCGAGATCGACTACGAGGACATCGGCGGTCTCAGCAGCCAGATCGAGCAGATCCGCGACGCCGTCGAGCTGCCCTACCTGCACCCGGAGCTGTTCAAGGAGCACCAGCTCCGGCCGCCGAAGGGCGTCCTCCTCTACGGCCCGCCCGGATGCGGCAAGACGCTCATCGCCAAGGCGGTCGCCGCGTCGCTGGCCAAAAAGGTCGCCGAGCGCACCGGCGTCGCGACGGAGAAGAGCTACTTCCTCAACATCAAAGGCCCGGAGCTGCTCAACAAGTACGTCGGCGAGACCGAGCGGCACATCCGCGTCATCTTCCAGCGGGCGCGGGAGAAGGCCTCCGACGGCACACCCGTAGTCGTCTTCTTCGACGAGATGGACTCGCTGTTCCGCACCCGTGGCTCCGGTGTGTCCAGCGACGTCGAGACGACGATCGTGCCGCAGCTGCTGTCCGAGATCGACGGTGTGGAGCGCCTGGAGAACGTCATCGTCATCGGTGCATCCAACCGCGAGGACATGATCGACCCCGCGATCCTGCGGCCCGGGCGGCTCGACGTGAAGATCAAGATCGAGCGCCCCGACGCCGAGAGCGCCCGCGACATCTTCAGCAAGTACCTCGTCGAGGGCCTGCCACTCCACGAGCACGACCTGTCGGAGAACGGAGGCAGCCGGTCCGCAACCGTCGAGGGGATGATCCAGGCGACCGTCGAGCGGATGTACTCCGAGATCGACGAGAACCGGTTCCTCGAGGTGACCTACGCCGGCGGTGACAAGGAGATCCTCTACTTCAAGGACTTCAACTCCGGCGCGATGATCGAGAACATCGTCGACCGGGCGAAGAAGATGGCGATCAAGGACTTCCTGACCATCGGCCAGAAGGGCATCCGGGTCGAGCACCTGCTCGCGTCGTGCGTGGACGAGTTCAAGGAGAACGAGGACCTGCCCAACACGACGAACCCGGACGACTGGGCTCGCATCTCGGGCAAGAAGGGCGAGCGGATCGTCTACATCCGCACGCTCATCAACGGCAAGGACGGCACCGAGCCGGGTCGCTCGATCCACAACGTCGCCAACACCGGTCAGTACCTCTAGGCAGGCTCGTGCCGGATCGCCTACCCGAGGTATGCGATCCCTCACCGCAAGCGCGCCCCAACGAGCCGCCAGCCGAGCAACAGGACAGCGAGGACCAGGGTCGCGACGAGGACGAACGTCGGCGCGGTGCCCTGACCGGTGACGACCCGCAGCACCATGCCGACGAGAACCGTGCAGAAGACCACCGCGATTCCGGGGCCGACGTCGACCGGCCAGCGGTGCGACAGCGAGCGGACCAGGACCCAGCCGATCACCAGACCCACCAAGAACGGCCAGGCGGTCTGCAGCACCCCACGCAACGCGTCCCCCTCCTCGTGGCTCGCTCGTCCGACGGCCGCGAAGAGCAGCACGAAGGCGACGTCGAGCGCAACGGCGAGGGTGACCGGCATACGGCACGAAGCCCGTGTCGACGGCACCAGCGACCGGCCGGTCAGAACGGAAGCCGCGGCTGCGGCGGCGCGTGCGTTGGGTCCACGCCCTCAAACAACGAGGACACGGACCGGCCCAGATGGATCCGTGCCATCGCCTCGGCGAACAACCCCGCGACCGAGCGCACCTGCAGGTCGCTCCAGTCGTCCCGCCCCGGCACGGTGTCGGTGGTGACGACCTCCGTGATCATCGGGTGCGTGCTGAGACGCTCGACGGCCATACCCGTGAACAGCCCGTGCGTGCAGGTGACCGAGGCCTCGGTGCAACCCACGTCCTTGAGCCGCTCCAGCAGCTCGACGATCGAGCCGCCGGTTGCAATCTCATCGTCGAGGACGATGGCCCGCTTACCGGCGACGTCGCCGACGATCGCGTCGATGACCACCTTGTCGTCGGCCAGCCGCTGCTTGCTGCCCGCGGCGACGGGTAGCCCGAGCAGCCGGGCGAACTGCGTCGCGGTCTTGGCGTTGCCGAGGTCCGGAGACACGACGACGGTGTCGGAGAGGTCACGCCCGCGATAGTGGTCGGCAAGGACGCCGATCGCGGTGAGGTGGTCGACGGGCACCGAGAAGAAGCCATGGACTTGCGGCGCGTGGAGCGTCATGGTGAGGACCCGGTCGGCCCCGGCCGTGACGAGCATGTCGGCCACCAGCCGGCCACCCAGGGAGATCCGGGACGCGTCCTTCTTGTCGGAACGCGCGTAGGCGTAGTGCGGCATGACGACGGTGATCTGCGCGGCGGAGGCGCCGCGCGCGGCGTCGCACATGAGCAGCAGCTCCATGAGGTGCTCCTGCGTGGGCGGGACGAGCGGCTGGATGATGTAGACGTCCTGCTGCCGGCAGTTCTCCAGGAGCTGCACCTGGAGGCAGTCGTTGCTGAACCGCTTGACGTCCACCGGGGAGCGCCGGACGCCGAGGTGTCCGCAGATCCGGTCGGCGAGACGGGGATGGGCAGTGCCGGAGAACACCACGACGTCGTTCACGGGGCGGCCTTCCGAGGGCGGCGGCGGTTCCGTCTTTACTGTACGGGAGCAGCCGGGATCCGGGGCGCCACAGCAGGCCCGCATAGGCTGGCGGTTATGAGCGTCCGCCGCGTCATGGGCATCGAGACGGAGTACGGCATCTCCGTGCCCGGCGACCCCGCGGCGAACCCGATGATCCTCAGTGGGCACGTCGTCAACGCGTATGCGAGTGCTCACGGCGTGCGGTCGGGCCGGGCCTCGTGGGACTACGCCGACGAGGCGCCACTGCGCGACGCGCGGGGGTTCGAAATCAGCCGCGCGCTGGCCGACCCGAGCCAGCTCACCGACGTCGAGGATCCGACCCTCGCGAACGTGGTCCTCACCAACGGCGCCCGACTCTACGTCGACCACGCTCACCCGGAGTACTCCTCACCAGAGGTGACGAACCCGCGCGACGCGGTGACGTGGGACCAGGCCGGCGAGCTGATCATGCTCGAGGCGGTCCGGCGGCTCCAGGACCGGCCCGGCCTGCCGGGCGTGAACCTCTACAAGAACAACACCGACGGCAAGGGCGCCTCCTACGGCACGCACGAGAACTACCTCATGCGCCGCGAGACGCCGTTCGCGGACATCGTGCGCCATCTCGTCCCGTTCTTCGTGGTCCGCCAGGTGATCTGCGGGTCGGGACGCGTGGGAATCGGCCAGGACTCTCGTACGCCGGGCTTTCAGCTGAGCCAGCGGGCCGACTTCTTCGAGGTCGAGGTCGGCCTCGAGACGACCCTCAAGCGGCCGATCATCAACACGCGCGACGAGCCCCACGCCGTCGCCGACCTCTACCGTCGACTGCACGTCATCATCGGCGACGCGAACCACTGCGACGTCGCCAACTTGCTCAAGCTCGGCATGACCAGCCTGGTCCTCACGCTCATCGAGGACCGCGCGATGACCAAGGACCTCACCCTCGCCAAGCCGGTCGCGACGCTCCACCAGGTATCCCACGACCCGACGCTGCAGGCCAAGGTGACCCTCCGCGATGGCGGGCAGATGACCGCGCTGGAACTGCTGTGGGAGTACCACGACGCGGTCGCCGCATACCTCGAACTCCGCGGGCTCGGGGGAGACGATGACCCGCATACCGCCGAGGTCATGCGGCTCTGGGGCGACGTCCTCCACCGGCTCGAAGTCGACCCGGCCCTCTGCGCCGCCGAGCTCGACTGGGTGGCCAAGCTCCAGGTCCTGGACGGCTTCCGCGAGCGGGACGGCCTGGACTGGAGCGACCCGCGGCTGCGGGCGGTCGACATCCAGTGGAGCGACGTCCGGCCCGAGAAGGGCCTGTTCCGCCGGCTGGCCGCGCGCGGCCGGATGACGACGCTCGTCGACCCGGTCGCGGTCGAGGCGGCGGTGACGACGCCACCGGAGGACACCCGGGCGTGGTTCCGCGGCACGTGCCTCGACCGGTTCCCGACACAGATCGCGGCCGCTTCGTGGGACTCGGTGATCTTCGACGTCCCCGGCCGGCAGGCGCTGCAGCGGGTGCCGATGCTCGAGCCGGAGCGCGGCACGAAGGCCCACGTCGGCGCCATCCTCGACCGCAGCCCGGACGTGACGACCCTCCTGCGTGAACTCGACGCGGCTTCTGGTTAGGGTCGAGTAGGTCTGGTCACCACCGCGAGCCGGCCGCAGGAGCGTTGGAGGTACGTCATGGCAGCTCAGGAGCACAGCCGTCCGCAACGGCGCGAGGGCGAACCGGACCCTGGTCCGGACGAGGCGCCCGTCGCCCCCGAGGCCAGCGCGCGCAAGGAAGCCCTCGACGACGACATCGACACCGTGCTCGACGAGATCGACGGCGTCCTCGAGGCCAACGCCGAGGAGTTCGTGCGCGGGTTCGTGCAGAAGGGCGGCCAGTGAGCCCAGACGCGTCCCCCGGCGGGGGAACGGGGCGGCTGCCCGACGCCTTCACCATGTCCGGGTCCTCGTCGTTCAGCGAGTTCGTGGGGCGCGTGGCCCCCGAGCTGCTGCCCGGCAGGCGGCCGCTGCCGCCCGGCACGAGCGTCGAGGCGCCGCACAGCACGACCATCGTCGCGCTCGAGTTCGCCGGCGGCGCCGTCATGGCCGGCGACCGTAGGTCGACCATGGGAAACCTCATCGCCAACCGCGACATGGAGAAGGTCTTCGCTGCCGACGAGTACGCCGTGATCGGCATCGCCGGCACGGCCGGGCTGGCCATCGAGCTGGTGAAGCTGTACCAGGTCGAGCTCGAGCACTACGAGAAGATCGAGGGCACGCTGATGTCCGTCGAGGGCAAGGCGAACCGGCTCGCGAGCATGATCCGCGCGCAGCTCGGCCTGGCCATGCAGGGGCTGGCCGTCGTGCCACTCTTCGCCGGCTACGACGTCGATGACGGCGGCGGGCGGATCTACTCCTACGACGTCACCGGCGGCTGCTACCGCGAGCACGACCACCACGGGGTCGGATCCGGTTCGCTCTTCGCCCGCGGCTCGATGAAGAAGCTGTGGCGTCCCGGGCTCGACGCCGACGTCGCCGTCCGCGTCGCGCTCGAGGCGCTCTACGACGCCGCCGACGACGACTCTGCCACGGGCGGTCCTGACCTGAGCCGCCGGATCTGGCCCACCGTCGCGGTCGTCGACGTCGAGGGCGTCCGGTTCGTCTCCGAGGGCAGCCTTTCCGAGCTGGTCGCCCAGATCGTCGCCGACCGCCAGGGCAACCCCGGAGGTGCGCGATGAGCATGCCCTTCTACGTCTCGCCCGAGCAGCTGATGAAGGACAAGGCGGACTATGCCCGCAAGGGCATCGCCCGCGGCCGCTCGGTCGTCGTCCTCGTCTACGACAAGGGCATCGCCTTCGTGGCGGAGAACCCCCAGAGCCTGCGCAAGATCTCCGAGATCTACGACCGCATCGCCTTCGCCGCGGTCGGCATGTACTACGAGTTCGAGAACCTCCGGGTGGCCGGGATCCGGTATGCGGACCTGCGCGGATACTCCTACGACCGCAGTGACGTCAGCGCGCGAGGGCTCGCCAACGCCTACGCCCAGACCCTCGGCACGGTCTTCACCCAGGAGCCGAAGCCCTACGAGATCGAGCTGGTCGTGGCAGAGGTCGGCGAGACGCCGGAGCAGGACCAGATCTTCCGGCTGACCTACGACGGGTCGGTCGCCGACCAGCACGGGTTCTCCGTCATGGGCGGTGCGAGCGTCCAGGCCGAGACGTCGCTGCGGGAGCGGTGGCGGGAGGGTCTGACCCTCGCCGAGGCCCTGCGGCTGGCCGTCGACACCCTCGCTCAGGACCCCAACGGCGGCCCGGCCAGGACGCTCACGGCCTCGCAGCTCGAGGTCGCGGTCCTCGACCGACTGCGACCGCGCCGGACCTTTCGACGGATCGCCGGCCCCCTGCTGGCGGACCTGCTCAACACCGACAGCCCGGTCTCGGACGCGCCGGTCGTCGACGACGGCCGACCCGGTCACCACGACGTCCTCACCGGCGGGCTTCCGGTGCCGGAGACGCCGGGTACCGACCAGCCGCCGCCCGCCGACGCCGACCCGGGCACCGGGGAGTCGGAACCCATCGACCCCGGGCCCGGCGATCCGGAGGGCGAGAGCCCCTCGTGAGCGCCGACCTCTACGACACCCCGGTCACCGTGCTGGGCGGGGGGCCGGCGGATCTGCACGACTTCGAGGACCAGGCGGTCCTCGTCGTCAACACGGCCTCACAGTGCGGGCTGACCCCGCAGTACGCCGGCCTCCAGCGGCTCCAGGACCGCTACGCCGGGCGTGGCTTCACCGTGCTGGGGTTCCCGTGCAACCAGTTCGGCCGACAGGAGCCGGGCAGCGCAGACGACATCCGGGCGTTCTGCCGCGACCGCTACGCCGTCGAGTTCCCCGTCTTCGACAAGATCGAGGTCAACGGACCTGGTCGGCATCCCCTGTATGCGTCGCTGACCCGGGTTCCGGACGCCGACGGGGTTGCCGGCGACATCCAGTGGAACTTCGAGAAGTTCCTCGTGTCGCCTCGCGGGCAGGCCGTCCAGCGGTTCCGGCCCCAGGTGGAACCAGAGGCGCCGGAGCTGATCGCCGCGATCGAGAACGCCCTCCCCGACCGAGGCTAGCGTTGGGCGCCGGCTTCCTGCCGGTGCTGCGCCGCGTCGACGTCCTCCACTCCCTCGTCGTCGGCCGCCCACTCGTCGGTGTCCGCGGATGACCGGTCGAGAGACCCGCGAGCGGCGGCGGTGTCGGAGCGGTGGCCGTTGTCGAACGCCTGCTCGGTCATGTCGATGACTTCCGTGGATCCATCCGCCGCGCCCCCGGAATGGCGCTCCCTCTCCGCAGCCGCGGGCTCAGCCTCGCTGTCACCCAGCGGCGCGCCGACTGCACTGCCCAGCTGTCGCAGCAGACCATCCACGGTGCCCAGCTGCGCGGTGATGCTCTCGCGGCGAGCATCGACGGCGGCGAGCTGGTTCTTCCGGTCCAGCTCGATCCGTTCCGCGTTCTCCCTAGCCTGGCTCTCGACGAGAGTGGCCTCCTCGTACGCCAGCTGCTCGACGCGGGACTGCGCCAGCCGCAGCCGCTCCGCGTGCTCCGCGATCTGGGCGCCGACGGCGCCCACGGCGTCGGCCTGTGCCTGATGTCTCTCGAGGATCGTCTGCGCCTCAGCGCGCCGACCCTGCGCGTCACGCTCGGCCTCGGCGCGCAGCTCCGCCGCCTGCCGGCGCGCGTCGTCGAGGACCCGGCTGGCCTCGTCGTGGGCGCTGCGCCGGATCTCGTCGACGTAGCGCTCAACCTCGGCGCGCGAGGCGGCGATGGCCGCGTCGGCCTCGTCGAGCTGCTGACGGGCTTGCTCCCGTCCGGCCGCCCGCAGCTCCTCGGCCTCCTCGTTGGCGAGCGCCAGGATCGACCCGATCCGGGTGCCTACGTCGCCGCCGGCACCGGGCGCCTGGGCGGGCCGTCGCTCGAGCTCGACGATGCGGGCCGCCGCCTCGTCGAGGTCACGGTTCGCCCGCGACAGCTGCTCCTCCGCCCGGGTCAGCTCGATCGTGCGGTCGGCGGCGATGCGTCGCGCGGTCACGATGGAGGTCTGCAGCTCGTCCATGGCGGACTTGACCTGCTCCGGGTCGTATCCACGGAGCACGCTGCGGAACTGAGGATCTTCGGACATCACACAACTCGATTCGGCCTGGTCGATCGACAGGTGCGGGGATTCGACGCCGATCGTCTCCTGGTTCGGTCGTCAGCGGCCAGTCGCATGGAACCTATTGTCCGTCGCCGGCCGGTCAGCGGCGAGCGCCGCTGTCGACGAAGGGCTGCTCACGACCGTTCGCGGATCGGGTGTCGGGGGCCTCGACCGGCGACCTTGCCGCTGAACCGTTGGCTTGCTCGCGCGGTGAAGCGGTTGGCCGGGCCGCTGACATCGCTCGGACCAGCCGCTCCCGCACCTCGGCGAGCTGCGCGCGAACACGGGCCCGGTGCTCCAGGGCCTCCTCCCGGATCCGGCGCGCCTCCTCGATGATGAGCTCGGCTTCGGCCCTCGCCTCAGCCAACCGCTCTTGGGCCTCGGCTTCCGCATCATCCTTGAGACTCTGGAACTCCTCGCCGCGTGCGTCGATCCGGGCGGCAAGTGACGCGAGCCGCTGCTCCTGGGCGGCGGTCTGGTGGGCGAACTCGGCCTCGGCCTGCGCCTGCCGCTCGGCGAGCTCCGCGGCCAGGCGCTCGTACGCCTCGACGTCGGCCCGCTGCTGCGTCTCCCGCAGGACAAGGGCGTCGGCGAGGATCCGCTCCGCCTCCGCCCGGGCCCTCTCCTTGATGCCCTTGGCTTCCTTCTGGGCGCGGTTACGGACGTCGCTCGCGTAGTGGTCAGTCTCGGCCCGCGTCGTGACCGCGGTGGCCTCGGACTCGTCGTGCAGCGCCTGGGCCTCTTCGTGCGCCCGCCGAGTGATCTCCGACGCCTCCGCGGACGCCGCTGCGAGGATGTCCCCAATCCTCGACCCGAGGCTCTCGAAGGACGCGCTTCCGGCGGCCGGACGCTTCTCCAGCTCCGTGATCCGGCGCTGAGCCTCACTAAGCGCCGTGCCGAGCTCGTCCCGCATCCGCTCGGCGGACTGGAGCCTGGACGCGTGCTCCTCGGCGTCCCGGACGGCGTCGCTGAGCGAGGTGTAGAGCTCGTCGAGGACCTCTTCCACCTGCTCGGGGTCGTACCCGCGCCGGACCGTGCGGAACTCAGGGAAGTACTCCTCGTCCGAGTCGCTCGGTGAGTCGTTGGATGCGTCGTTCGGTGCGTCTGTCATGATGATTGCCCCCAATGGTCTCATCCCCGCACGCAAACCTCAGCCCGACGAGCGGGATGGCTTGCGCTCCCGTCCCGACGACCGCCGCGGGGACGGCTCCCTGACGTCGCCCGCGAGCTCGGCGTCCAGCGTGGTCAGCAGCTCCAGCACACCGCCGAGATGCGCGTGGATCTCGTCGCGGTTTCGCTCGGCCTCTGCGAACTCCGCCTGTACCCGCCGACCCTCCGCCACTGCCTCACGGCGCGCGGTGTCGACGATGTGAGCGGCACGACGCTCGGCGTCCGCCACGTTGGCCTGGAGGGCGGCGCCGGCCTTCTTCGTGGCGGCCGCGTCCTGGGTGGCCTGCTCGAGGATCGTGTCGGCCGCCTCGGTGGCGGCCGCCTTCATCCGAGCAGCCTCGGCCTCGGCTGCTCGGCGGATCTCGTGCGCATCGCGCTCTCCGTCCGCCCGCAGCTGTCCGGCCTCTTCCTCGGCCAGGCTGAGAATCGTGCTGATCCGGGGACCGACGGCGACCGGGGCTGCTTCGTGAGCCTGCTCGTTGAGCTCCGCGGCGGCCAGCCGGGCCACCGCTTCGTCGAGCTCGGCGTTGAGGGTCGACTCGCGCTCCTGGGCCTTCGTCAGCTCCATGGTGCGCTCGGCGGCGGTCCGGCGCGCGGTGGTAAGGGACTGGGACAGCTCGGTCACGACGGCCGATACCTCGTTGGGGTCATAGCCGCGCAGCACTGTTCGGAACTGGGGCAGTTCGGTCACGTCGACCCTCGATTCGCGGAAGCTCGGAAAGGGCGGATGCAGGGGTTCGTTCCCGATCGTCGCGTGGTTTGGGCTCCCTATGTGCCAAAAGGCCCCAAAATGGTCGCCTCGCGGTAGTCCGAGAGAGCTATGAGCCCCCGGCGGCGATGACTGCGAGCTCGTCGGTTCGGTCTAGTCCGGCGCGACGACCGGTTCGCCCCAGCCCCAGCTCTCGCTCCCACGCGAGCGCGTCACGCATGGTGTCGGCCAGGTCGCGGACGGGCACGCCCGCCCGCTCGGCCGAGGTCGTGTCCCGGTCGCTGAACCCGGCCCACTGCGGGTCGGCGATCCACAACGGCAGCGAACGCGAGCCCATGTACTCCTCGACACCTGCCGCGACGAGGGCCTCGTCCGACACGGGCACCACCTGGCCGGTGAATCCCGCGACCTGCTGGGCCGCCTCCAGGACGTCGGCCAGCACCCGGCGCGGGCCGTATGCGTCGACCGGGCCGGTCACCCCGTCCAGGCCGGCGTCCACGAGCCACCGGGCCAGGTCGTCGACGTCGAGGAACTGGGCGGGTCGGTCGGCCCGCTCCGGCACCAGCACCGGGCCCCCGTCCTCCTGGGCGAGAGCGAAGCGGCCCGGCCAGTAGCCCAGCCGGTCGCTGCGGTCGCCGTACCCGGCGAGGAGGCCACTGCGGGCCAACAGTACGTCGTCACCGCGCGCGGCTCGGCAGGCCTCCTCGCACGCCACCTTCCCCTCGCCGTAGGTCTCGAGCCCAGCCTCGTCGCCCTCCAGGGCCGGGAGCAAAGGGGTGGTTAGCCCGGCCCCGGAACGCGAGTGGTCCGCATACACGGAACCCGACGAGACGAAGACCCAGTGCGTCGCGAGGTCGGCCAGGGCGGCCAGGGCCGACCGGACCTGACCGGGCTGCCGGCTGACGTCGACGACGAGGTCCCAGCGGGCCTCGACCAGCGGTGCGTATGCGTCAGGTCGGGTCCGGTCGCCAGTCACCAGTCGGGCGCCGTCCGGCACCGCGCCGCTTTCGCCCCGCGCGAGGCAGGTCACCGAGTGGCCCTGCCCGACCGCATACCGCGCGATCTCGCCGCCGAGCCAAGCCGTACCACCGAGGACCAGGACACGCATACCCGCGACTCTGACAGGCCGACGCTGGCGACCCCACGAGGTTCGCTGAGAGCCGAGCGTCGCGGCATACAGTTGGGAAATGGACCGGCGGATCTTCGGGATCGAGAACGAGTACGGCGTCACGTGCACGTTCGACGGCCAGCGCCGCCTCACCCCCGACGAGGTCGCCCGCTACCTCTTCCGCAAGGTCGTCTCGTGGGGCCGGTCGAGCAACGTGTTCCTCGGCAACGGCTCCCGGCTCTACCTCGATGTCGGGTCGCACCCGGAGTATGCGACACCGGAGTGCGACGACGTGCGCGACGCGGTGATCCACGACAAGGCGGGGGAGCGGATCATCGAGGGCCTCGTCGAGGACGCGCAGCAGCGCCTCGCCGAGGAGGGCATCCCCGGCGAGATCTACGTCTTCAAGAACAACACCGACTCGGCCGGCAACTCCTACGGCTGCCACGAGAACTACTGCGTGGGGCGCGCGGGCGAGTTCCAGAAGATCTCCGACGTCCTCATCCCGTTCCTGGTCAGCCGCCAGATCACCTGCGGTGCAGGGAAAGTCGTCACCAGCAGCGCCGGCGCGAAGTTCTGCGTCAGCCAGCGGGCCGACCACATCTGGGAGGGCGTCTCCTCGGCGACGACCCGCAGCCGGCCGATCATCAACACCCGCGACGAGCCGCACGCCGACGCCGAGAAGTACCGCCGCCTCCACGTCATCGTCGGCGACTCGAACATGTCCGAGACCACGACGCTGCTCAAGCTCGGCTCGGCCGACCTGGTCCTGCGGATGATCGAGGCGGGCGTGGTCATGCGCGACATGGCCCTGGAGAACCCGATCCGCGCCATCCGCGAGATCAGCCACGACATCACCGGCCGCAAGACGGTGCGGCTGGCCAACGGCCGTGAGCTGTCCGCGCTTCAGATCCAGCGCGAGTACTTCGAGCGAGCCCTCACCTTCGTGGAGCGGGAGGGGATGACGGCGCCGATCCAGAAGCACGTCCTCGACCTGTGGGGGCGCACGCTCGAGGCGGTCGAGTCCGGTGACCTCGACGCCGTCGACACGGAGATCGACTGGGTCATGAAGTACCGCCTCATCACCCGCTATGTGGAGAAGAACCGCCTGTCGCTGTCCGACCCGCGAGTGCTGCAGCTCGACCTGGCCTACCACGACATCAACCGGCGGCGAGGCCTGTTCTACCTGCTCCAGAAGCGGGGCCTCGCCGCCCGCGTCTGCAGCGACATCGAGACCTTCCACGCCAAGGTGCGCCCGCCGCAGACCACCCGGGCGAAGCTGCGCGGCGACTTCATCCGCGCGGCGCAGGAGCACCGGCGTGACTTCACGGTCGACTGGGTTCACCTCAAGCTGAACGACCAGGCGCAGCGAACTGTCCTGTGCAAGGACCCGTTCGCCTCCGAAGACTCCCGGGTAATGAGGCTGATCGACAGCATGTGACGAGGCTGTGCGCCATCCGTGGTCGGCTGGTCCGGCGGCACAGACGGCCCGGTTACAGTGGCGGGTCCCCGGTCCCCTTCCGAAGGTCCCTTCTCGCGTGCGCCCCTCCCGCGCGGCTGTCGCCGCTGCTCTGACCTCCCTCGTCCTCGTCCCCGCCCTCGCCGCCTGTTCCTCCAGCAACGCGGCGCCCGCCGCGGTGGCTGCGACCACCAACGCCGACCACAAGCCACTGAACAACCCCGAGGACCTCAAGGTTCTCGACGGCATCACGGTGACCGGCGATGACCCGGCGGTCACGCCGAAGGTGACCATCGCGGCTCCGCCGGTGAACGTCAGCGCCACCGCGGTCAGGACCCTCAAGGAGGGGGCCGGCGAGGAGAGCGCCGCGGGCAGCAAGGTGACTGTCCGCCAGGCCCTGTTCCTCGGGAAGGACGGCAAGCAGCTCCAGAGCGACTTCGAGTCCAAGGAGACGCCGACCTTCATCCTCCAGGGCAATGACACGATCCCCGGTCTCCTGACCGCCCTGACCGGCGTCAAACCGGGGTCGCGCATCCTCTTCGCCATCCCGCCGGCCGAGGCGTTCGGGTCCAACGGACGGGCCGCGGCTGGGATCGGCGCGACCGACGACCTTGTCGTCGTGGCCGACATCCTGGCGGTCGGCAAGGTCCTCCAGCAGGCTGAGGGCACGCCGGTGGCGCCGGTGGAGGGTCAGCCGACCGTGGCTTTCGACCCGGCCAGCGGTCCCACGATCACGGTGCCCAAGACCGCTGCGCCGAGCGCGCTGGTCGTCCAGAACCTCGTCGACGGGAACGGTCCCGAGGTCAAGAGCGGCCAGACCATCACCGTCCACTACACCGGCGCGCTGTGGAGCGACGGGTCGGTCTTCGACTCGTCGTGGACGCGCAAGTCGCCCGCCACCTTCGGCATCGGCACCGGGAACGTCATCCCTGGCTGGGACAAGGGCCTGGTCGGGAAGAAGGTCGGCTCTCGAGTCCTGCTCGTCGTCCCACCCGCGGACGGCTACGCCGACCAGGCACAGGCCAAGATCCCCGCCAACTCGACCCTGGTGTTCGTCGTCGACATCCTCGACGCCAGCTAGCGTCGCCGCCATGTCCGCGGACGCCCCGACCATCCTCGCGACCTCCGGCGGCTGGGTGCCCGGCTCGCGAACCTGGTTCGAGGTCGGCCCGCTGACGGAGTATGCGGTCGAGCTCGCCCGCGTCTCCGGTCGAGCTCCGCGGGTCTGCTTCGTCGCCACGGCGACCGGCGACAGCGCGTTCGCGATCAGCAACTTCTACGACGCGGCGCGGTACGCCGGGTGGGAGGGAAGCCACCTGGCGCTGTTCCCCATGCCGAACCTGCCCGACATGCGCGGCCACCTGCTCGCCCAGGACGTCGTCTGGGTGTGGGGCGGCAGCGTCGCCGGTCTGCTGGCGATGTGGCGCCTGCACGGCCTGGACGCCGTGATGCGCCAGGTCTGGGAGGCGGGCGTCGTGCTCACCGGAGTGTCGGCCGGATCCATCTGCTGGCACGTCGGCGGCCCGACGGACTCGTTCGGGCCCGAGCTGCGGGCGGTCACCGACGGACTGGCGTTGCTTCCGTACAGCAACGGCGTCCACTACGACTCGGAGGATCAGCGCCGCCCCCTCCTGCACCGGCTGGTGGCCGACGGCACGCTGCCGACCGCGTACGCCACGGACGACGGGGTGGGCCTGCTGTACCGGGGGACCGAGCTCGTCGAGGCGCTGACCGAGGAGGCGGGCAAGGCGGCATACCGGGTCGACCGCGGAGCGGACGGCCGAGCCATCGAGACCAGCATCGAACCGCGTCTGCTCGGGTAGAAACTGGCCCGCTCGGGGGCAGACTGGGACGGATGGACGAGAACGGCTCGGAGAGCTCAGCGCCGGCCCGGATCGAGCAGCGGCTTCCCGGGTGGATCCCGGTCGTCCTCGTCGTGGCCATGGCCCTGGGTCTCACCAAGCAGCTGTACGGCCTGGTCCTGCAGTTCTTCCCGGGAGCCGGCCCTGGCAACGGCGGCGTCACGTACATCTCGTTGTCGCTGCGGTTGGCCCAGTGGTCGATCTGGCCGGACTACACCGACGTCGGTCCCATGGTCCTCGTGCCGGCGGCCGTGATCCTGTGGTTCACGGTCAGCCGGGTCGCGTGGATGCCGACTCCCGGGTGGGGAGTCCGCCGCGCCGCCGCTCTGTTGCTGGGCGCCTGCGCTGCGCTGGCCCTCGCCCGCGGGATCGGCGTCCTCTTCTGGTCGGTCACCGCCAGCGATATCGAGCGCGCCAACATCGGCTTGACTCCGGAGAACGGCGCTTTCTTCCTCTTCAACTCGGGGCTGTTCGGGCAGCTGTGGTTCGCTGCCGTCGTCGGGGTGCTCACCTGGTGCTTCCTGGTCGCCCAGCCCGTGGCCCCGACGCAGCCGTCCCCGCAGCGCGCCGGACCGTCGGCGCCGTCGCCCGCCCGCGCCCTGGAGACCGAGGCCTTCGCTGATCGAAGGCGAGAGGCGACGTCGGCGCTCCCGCCGCCGGAGGTGTTCCGCCGCCCCGTGGACGGGCATACCTCCTAGGGCAGACTGGGCGAATGCCACTGGATTCCGATCGGAGCAAACCCGAGCTCGACTTTCCCGGCGAAGAGCCGCCGACCGACCTCGTCGTCGAGGACCTCATCGAGGGCAGCGGTGACGAAGCGACTCCGGGGAGCACGGTCAGCGCCCATTACGCGGGCTGGGCGTTCTCGACCGGTGAGGAGTTCGACACGTCCTGGAAACGGGGCGCCCCGCTCGACTTCCCGCTCGGAGCCGGGCGGGTCATCCGCGGTTGGGACGACGGCATCGCCGGGATGAAGGTCGGCGGCCGTCGAAAGCTCACCATCCCGCCGCACCTGGCCTACGGCGACCGGGGCGCCGGCGCGGCCATCCAGCCGGGAGAGACCCTCATCTTCGTCGTCGACCTGGTGGACGTTCGCTGACCGCCAGGGCGGTTGACTTACACAACTTGCTACGACGAGTACCGTCTCGGCGGCACCAGCCTGTCGTCACCCCTATACGCCGGGATCTGGGCGCTGGCCGTGCAGAGGCATGGCCGGTACGGTCTGGCCAACCCCGTGCTCTATGCAGTGCAGGGCCTGACCTATGACATCACCAAGGCCCAGCTCCCCACCTATCCAGGCGCCGTGCGCGCCGACTATGTCAACGGCGTCGACGCCTCGGGCGGGTACAGCTACACAGCCCGCTGGTTCGACTGGGACGACCCGCTGACCATCCATGTCCGGCCGCTGTACGACGACGTCACGGGCGTCGGCTCGCCCAACGGCTCAGGCTGGCTCGACGCAGTCGTCAACCACTAGGAGACCGTCACCGCCATACCGAGTGGGCCCGGACGCACGGTGCGTCCGGGCTCACCGGCGCTTCGCGGCTCGGGTAGGTTCGGCGGAATGAGCGGGCAGCCCACCACGCACGCCAGCACCCACACCGTGCAGGTCAAGACCGAGCGCCTGCTCAACCTCGTCATCGCGCTGTTGTCGACCCGGATGCCCCTGTCCAAGGCTCGGATCCGCGCCGCCGTCCCGCAGTACCATGGCACCGCCTCCGACGAGGCCTTCGACCGGATGTTCGAGCGCGACAAGGACGAGCTTCGTGAGCTCGGCATCCCGCTGGTGACCTCGGTCATCGATCCGGTCTTCGACGACGAGCTCGGCTACCGGATCGACAAGCGCGAGTATGCGTTGCCGGAGATCGCCTTCGAGCCGGACGAGGTGGCGGCTCTGTCCCTCGCGGCGCGCACGTGGACCCGGGCGAGCCTCGCCGGCCCGGCCGCGACGGCGCTGCGGAAGCTGCGGGCGGCCGGGGTGACCATGGACGACGCCTCGCTGGTGGGCATCGAGCCGGTGGTCCGGACCACCGAGGAGGCGTTCGAGCCGCTGCGTCGAGCGGTCCGGGACCGTCGGGCCGTGACGTTCGGGTACCGCAAGCCGGACGCCGAGAGCACCACCCGCCGGCTCCAGCCGTGGGGCCTGGCCCAGTGGCACGGCCGGTGGTACCTCACCGGCTACGACCTCGACCGCGGTGCGGCGCGGGTGTTCCGGGTAGGCCGGATCGACACCGCCGTCACGCCCATCGGACCGGCCGGCGCCTACGACATCCCGGCCGACCACGATCCCCGCGAGATGGTCGACTCGACGCAGGCACCCACCTCGCCGCCGCGGGTGGCGACCCTGCGGGTGCGCCAGGGCAGCGGCAACGCGCTGCGGCGGCGGGCCCGGCTGCTCGCCGAGCACGACGGGCTGGGACCGATCGACGGCTGGTCGACGGTGGAGGTGGACTTCCGCGACGTCGACCGGCTGGCCGACGAGGTGGCGGGATACGGTCCAGACGTGGTGGCGGTCGAGCCCACCGACCTCCGGGAGGCGGTGATCCGTCGCCTCATCGGGGTGACCGACGCGGGGGAGCCGGCACAGGAGGAGGAGCTGTGAACGGGAGCCGCCGCCAGCCGCCGGAGTCGGCCACCACCCGGTTGTCGCGGCTGCTCGACATGGTGCCGTGGCTGCTGGCCCACAAAGGTGTCCCGCTCGAGGAGGCCGCCGCGGAGTTCGGCGTGACCACCGACCAGCTCGTCGCCGACCTCGAGCTGCTGTTCGTCTGCGGGACGCCGGGAGGGATGCCCGACGACCTCATCGAGGCGGACTGGGAGGACGGCAAGGTCTACGTCGGCAACGCCGACTACATCGCCCGGCCGCTGCGACTCAGCGTCGACGAGGCCCTGGCCCTGATGGTCGGGCTGCGCGCGCTGGCGACGACACCCGGCCTGGTCGAGCACGACGCGGTCGGCCGTGCGCTCAGCAAGCTCGAGGAGGCCACCGGTGCCCTCGGCGTACCGAGCTCCCGGGTCCAGGTCTCCATCGACGACGGGGCGCGGGCGTCAGTACTCGGCCGGGCCCGCCAGGCGGTGGGGGACCACCGGAGGCTCCACCTCGCATACCTCGTGCCGACCCGTGACGAGGTGACCGAGCGCGACGTCGACCCGATGCGCGTGGTGTTCCTGGACGGGCACTGGTACCTCGAGGGCTGGTGCCACCGCGCGGAGGACGTGCGGCTGTTCCGGCTGGACCGGATCCAGTCCCTCGACGCGCTCGACGTCGACGGCACGCCGCCACCCCAGGCGCAGCCGCGGGACGTCACCGAGGCGCTGTTCACGCCCGGGGAGGAGGACCTCGAGGTGGTCGTCGAGACCGACCGAGCCGGGGCCTGGATCGTGGACTACTACCCCGTGGACCGCGTCGACGACCTGGGCGACGGGCGTCGCCGGGTGACCCTGCATGTGTCCGATCCCGCCCTGGTGCGGCGGCTGGCGTGGCGCATGGGTGGGCACGTGCGGGTGGTCTCACCCGTTGAGCTGGCAGCGAGCGTGGCCTCCGGCGCACAGGAGGCGCTGAGCGCCTACACAGCCGTTCGATCCGGGGTCGACGCGTAGACTCGCTCGGTACGGCGGAACGGTCGCCGGAAACCAGAGACGGAAGGTGGCAACGTGGGACGTGGCCTGATCGAGCCTTGGCACATCCTCTTACTGGTGGTGATCGTGGCTGTGCTGTTCGGGTGGAAGAAGCTGCCCGACATCTCGCGGAGCGTCGGCCGCTCTATGCGCATCTTCAAGTCCGAGGTGAGCGAGATGAAGAACGACGGCAAGGAGGCGCGGCCCAGCGCCGCGGCCAAGGACACCGTCTCCGGTGACGTCGTCCCACCACAGCAGGCCCAACCCACCCCGCAGCCGACGCCCCAGGCCGCTCCACCGCAGCCCGCTCAGGGTTACCAGCCGGCTCCCAGCCCGCCGGCCGCGCAAGACTCCCCAGACCCGGTGGCCGAGCAGCAGCGTCACGAGAACCCGGCGCTCTGAGCGCCGCGTCCACCTGTCTCCGGCAGCTCACTGGTCAGGCTCTGAAGCATGGCCTTCCGACGACTCCGCAAGCAGCGTGACCCAGAGGGACGGATGTCCCTCGGTGACCACCTGCGGGAGCTGCGCAACCGCCTGACCATCGCGCTCATCGCCATCGTCGTCGGGGCGGGCATCGGCTGGTGGAGGTACGACGCGATCTTCCAGCGCCTGGAAGCGCCGATCCAGCAGGTGGCTGCAGAGCGAGGGACGGCCCTCTCGACGCTGATCAACTTTTCCGGAATCACCGACGCGTTCTCGATACTCATCACGGTCGGGCTCTTCGTCGGGGTCGTCATCGCGTCGCCGGTCTGGCTGTACGAGATCTGGGCGTTCATCGTGCCCGGGCTGACGTCCCGGGAGAAGAAGACCGCGGTGCTGTTCATCGTGACGGCGGTGCCGCTGTTCCTCGCCGGCTGTGCTCTGGGCTACTTGACCCTGCCCAAGGCCGTCCACGCGCTGCTGGGGTTCACGCCGGAGGGCGCCACCAACATCCTCCCGGCGGACACCTACCTCAACTTCGTCCTCAAGTTCATCCTGGCGTTCGGGCTCGCCTTCCTGCTTCCGGTGTTCCTCGTCGGGCTGAATGCCGCCGGAGTGCTGCCCGCGCGCATCATGCTGCGCGGTTGGCGTCCCGCGGTCTTCCTGATCTTCCTCTTCGCAGCGATCATGACCCCCTCGCCCGACCCGTGGTCGATGCTCTTCCTCGCGCTGCCGATGGTCGGCCTCTTCTTCGCCGCCGTCGGCGTCGGGGCGCTGCTCGACCGGCGGCGCGCCAAGCGCGACGTCTCGGTCGCCTGGCGGAACCTGCCGGACGACCAGGCCTCCCCGATCTAGTTCCGCCCTGGGTCCGCACGGCCGGTAGCCTTCGCCCGTGCCCGGCGCCCTCCGCCTGCCGCGGGTCGGCCTGCTCACCAACCCGACCGCCGGGCGGGGACGCGGGGCGACGTACGGCCGGCAGGCGGCGGCGGTGCTTCGCGCCGCCGGTCACGACGTCCTGGACCTCTCCGGACCGGACGCGGCCACGGCGGCGCGGCGGGCCCGGGAGGCCGTCGACGCCGAGCGGGTCGACGTCCTCACCGTCGTCGGCGGCGACGGCATGGTCCACCTCGGGGCGAACGTGTGCGCGGGCCGGCCGACACCCCTGGCCGTCGTCGCGGCGGGAACCGGAAACGACAACGCCCGTGAGCTGGGGCTGCCCATCAAGTCGCCGGAGCAGGCGGCCCTCTTGGTCACCGCCGGACGGACCCGCACCGTCGACCTCGGCCGGTGCCTCACGAGCACCGGGCAGACCCGGTGGTGGATTGGCGTCCTCGGCGGCGGGTTCGACTCGGTCGTCAACGAGCGCGCGGCCCGGATGCCGTGGCCGCGCGGACCGATGCGCTACAACGTCGCCGTTGCCCGAGAGCTCCCGGTCTTCCGCCCGATCCCGTACGTCGTCACTGTCGACGGCGAGCGCACTGTCACCGAGGCGATGCTCGTGGCGGTTGCCAACGGGCCGGCGTTCGGAGGAGGGATGCGGATAGCGCCCGAGGCGTCGTACGACGACGGCCTCTTCGACGTCGTCATCCTCCACCGCGTGTCCCGGACCGAGTTCGTCCGCGTCTTCCCGAGGGTCTTCAAGGGCACCCACGTCAGCCATCCGCGCGTCGAGATCCGGCACGGTCGTCGGGTACGCCTCGAAGCGGCGGGCATCGTCACGCAGGCCGACGGCGAGCGGTTCGAGCCGCTGCCGCTGGACCTGGAGGTCGTCCCGGAGGCGCTCTCCGTCGTGTCATAGCGTGGGAACCATGGCCGCGGATGAGCTGCGCACGTTCACCGCGTCGCTGGCGTTCCCGCTCGACCCGTTCCAGGTCGACGGGTGCCAGGCGCTCGAGGCCGGCCACGGGGTCCTGGTCGCCGCCCCGACCGGCGCCGGCAAGACCGTTGTCGGAGAGTTCGCCGTCCACCTCGCGCTCGCGACCGGGCGCAAGGCGTTCTACACGACGCCGATCAAGGCCCTCTCGAACCAGAAGTACGCCGACCTGGCGCGCCGCTACGGCGCGGCGCGAGTCGGTCTGCTGACGGGCGACTCGTCGGTCAACGGAGAGGCGCCGGTGGTGGTCATGACCACCGAGGTGCTCCGCAACATGATGTATGCCGGTTCGCCCACCCTGGCCGGGCTGGGCTACGTCGTCATGGACGAGGTCCACTACCTGGCTGACCGGTTCCGCGGGGCGGTGTGGGAGGAGGTCATCATCCACCTCCCGCCGGAGGTCCGGCTTGTCTCGCTTTCGGCGACGGTGTCGAACGCCGAGGAGTTCGGCGCCTGGCTGACGGAGGTCCGCGGCGACGTTTCCGTTGTCGTGTCAGAACACCGGCCGGTGCCGCTGTGGCAGCACATGATGGTCGGTCGCGGCATGTACGACCTGTTCGTCGACGAAGGGTTCGACCCGTCCGACGCTCCCGACGGCGCGGTCGAGGCGATGCGAGACGTGGCGCCCACGCGGGTGAATCCCGAGCTGCTCCAAGCCATCGCGAACCTGTCCCGGCGCACGTACGACCAAGACCGGTTCCCCTCGCGCGGCCGCGGACGACGCGGCGGGCCGGGCGGCGGTCCCGGCGGCCGGGGGATGGCTCGGTCCGCCGGTCTGGGCGGTGGACGCCCGGGCGGCGGCGCCACCCGCGCGGAGGTCGTCGAACGCCTCGAGCGCGAAGGCCTGCTCCCCGCGATCACGTTCATCTTCAGCCGGGTGGGCTGCGAGGCGGCGGTCGGGCAGCTCCTCGCGCAAAACGTGCACCTGGTCGCCGACGAGGAGGGCGAGCGGATCCGGCGTGTCGTCGAGGAGCGGGTCGCGGGCATCGACGACGAGGACCTGGCCGTCCTCGGGTACTGGGACTTCCTCGACGGCCTTTCCCGTGGGTATGCGGCACACCACGCCGGCATGCTGCCCACCTTCCGCGAGGTGGTGGAGGAGCTCTTCACGGCGGGGCGCATCCGGGCCGTGTTCGCCACCGAGACGCTGGCTCTCGGCATCAACATGCCGGCCCGCACGGTGGTGCTCGAACGGCTGGTCAAGTTCAACGGCGAGGCGCACGTCGACGTCACGCCCGCCGAGTACACCCAGCTCACCGGGCGGGCCGGCCGCCGCGGCATCGACATCGAGGGCCACGCGGTCGTCCTCTGGAACCGGCAGCTCGACCCCCTCGCCGTCGCCGGCCTCGCGTCGACGCGCACCTACCCGCTCCGGTCGAGCTTTCGCCCGACCTACAACATGGCCGTCAACCTCGTCGCCCAGTTCGGCCGCGAGCGGGCTCGCGAGCTGCTGGAGACCTCGTTCGCGCAGTTCCAGGCCGACCGGGCCGTCGTGGGGTTCGTGCGCACCATCCGGCGCAACGAGGAGGCGCTGGCCGCCTACGCGGAGGCGATGCAGTGCGACCGAGGCGACTTCGCCGCATACGCTGCCATACGCGACGAGATCCGCCGAGTCGAGAACGACGCCGCGAAGCGCCGGGCCGCGAGCGTGCGCGCTGAGGCCGCCGTCAGCCTCGAGCAGCTCCGGGTCGGCGACGTCATCCAGATCCCGGCCGGGCGTCGGGCGGGATTCGCGGTGGTGGTGCAGGCCAACCGAGGTCACCGCGGCGTCACCCCCTCACCGGCCGTCGTCACCGAGGACCGGCAGCTGCGCCGGCTGACCCTCGTCGACGTGCCGACGCCGGTCGAGGCGATCGCGACGGTCAAGCTGCCGAAGAACTTCAACGCCAAGAGCCCAAAGTCCCGCCGGGACCTCGCGACGACGTTGCGCATCGCCGTACCCCACGATCTGCCGGCCGGACGTGGGCGTAACGACACGCATACCGACGACTCATCCAAGATCGAGGAGCTGCGCCGGCAGCTGCGGGCCCACCCCTGCCACTCCTGCCCCGACCGCGAGCAGCACGCGCGCTGGGCCGAGCGGTGGTGGCGGTTGACCCGGGAGACGGAGGGGCTGCAGCGCAAGGTCGACGGGCGGACCAACTCGGTCGCGCGGACCTTCGACCGGATCTGCGACCTGCTGGAGGAGATGGGCTACCTCGGCGCAGCCGGCACCACGGTGACCGAGCGGGGCGAGCAGCTGCGTCGGCTCTACACCGAGAAGGACCTCCTCGCGGCCGAGTGCCTTCGGCACGGAGTGTGGGAGAAGCTCGACCCGCCGGGCCTCGCCTCGGCGATCTCGACCCTCGTCCACGAGCCCCGGCGCGAGGACTCCGAGATCAGCCCTCGGATGCCGCGCGAGGAGGTCCACGAGGCGTGGACGGCCATGGTCCGCCTCTGGAGCGGAATCGAGGACCACGAGCGCGACCGCGGCCTCCCGGTGACTGGCGACCCCGACGGCGGCATCGCCTGGATGGTTTACCGCTGGGCCGGCGGGCATCCGCTGGAGTCCGTGCTGCGCGGCAGCGACATCGCCGCGGGCGACTTCGTCCGGCGGTGCAAGCAGATCGTCGACCTGCTCGACCAGGTCGCCGACGCGGCGTTAACGAGTGGCTCACTGAAGCTGGCCCGCACGGCTCGTTCGGCGGTCGACGCGGTGCGCCGCGGCGTGGTGGCGGCCGATCGGGTGGACTGACCCGTCAAGCCGCTCACGGCCGTCGTCCTTGTGCGACCGCTGGACCGGACGTCTGGGTCGATTCGGCGGGACGGCGCTCGCGGTGTCGCGGGTGGAAGGCGAGGGTTTGCGCGTCGGCGGCCGGACGAGCGTCGATGGGTCGGGCCGAGGACTCGATCAGCCAGTCCCGAGTACTCTGCCGGGCCCGCGTCATCAAGACGTCGGCCTGGTGATCGCCCTTCTCGTCGACGACGTCCCCATCGATGTGCTCGCTCAGCGTCTCGGCACCAGCCGTGGGGCCTTGTACAAGACGGTCCACGATGCGAGAACCCGTCTGCGGGCCGAGCTCACCACGATGGGCTACCTGCCTGCGGCCCCCAATACGTCCGTCTCGCGCCGCACCCGGAACACCTCGGGAGGTCAACCGTGAACACCACGCCACCGCGACGTCAGGCCGCCTTCAACGCCGCGGCGGTCGACGCACTTCTGCGCGACACGACTCCGTGGCTCTCCTGCGAAGACTGCTTCGAGCGAATGGACTCGTACGTCGAGGCCCTGCGCCGCGACCCCGGTCACCTCGATCAGGCGATGAGCACCCACCTCCGGGGTTGCGCAGCATGCGACGAAGAAGCCCGATCGCTCGTCGCGCTCCTCACCGAAGGCAGCGACTGACCCTGCGTTCTGTTCACACCGCGGTCACTCCACCCGCAGATCGGCTCGACTGACCCGACTAGAGGCGCAACGGCGGGACTATGCGGCTGAGATTGCCGCACGTGCGTCTATGATCCTGTAGTGACGACGTTCCGGGTTCGCGAGGCGGCCGACCTGCTCGGGGTGAGCGACGACACCGTCCGACGGTGGATCGACGCCGGCCGGCTCGCCTCGACGACGGATGCAGGGGGCCGGAACGTCGTCGCGGGGTCGGATCTCGCGGCCTTCGCCCAGACCCTGGCCGCGGCCGGCGATCACCCCGCTCCTGGGCCCGTGCGGTCGGAGTCGGCGCGCAACCGGTTCGTCGGACTCGTGACCCGCGTCGTCCGCGACACCGTCATGGCGCAGGTCGAGATCCAGGCCGGCCCGCACCGCATCGTGTCCCTTCTGAGCCGGGAAGCGGCCGACGAGCTCCAGCTCGAGCCCGGCGTCCTCGCCATCGCGGCCGTCAAGTCCACTCACGTCGTCGTGGAGCTGCCGGAGCGTCCATGAAGCCCCTCAGTTCCCCCACGGCCGTCGTCGCCGGCGCCTACGCGGCCGTCGCAATGACCGCCTGCGGGTCGACCGCGACGCCGTCGTCGAGCGGCACCGCGTCGAGTGCGACGGCGGCCATCTCGAGCGCATCCCTCACCGGCACGGTCAACGTCTTCGCGGCGGCCTCCCTGCAGGAGACCTTCACGACGCTCAAGAAGCAGTTCGAGGCCGCCCACCCGGGGGTGACCGTCACCCCCAACTTCGGCGCCTCGTCCGCGCTGGCCCAGCAGATCAACCAGGGCGCGCCGGCCGACGTGTTCGCCTCCGCCAGCCAGTCGAACATGGACCAGGTCGCCCAGTCGGGCGCCGCGTCCTCCCCGAAGCCGTTCGCGAGGAACGTCGTGGAGATCGCCGTCCCGCCGGCGAACCCGGCCGGGGTGGCGTCGGTGAACGACCTGGCCAGGGCCGGCCTCAAGGTCGCGCTGTGCCAGTCCCAGGTGCCGTGCGGCAGCGTCGCCGACAAGGTGTTCTCCAACGCCAAGATCACGGTCACGCCGGTCAGCCAGGACGCCGACGTCAAGGCGGTGCTGACCAAGGTGCAGCTCGGCGAGGTCGACGCCGGAGTCGTCTACGTCACCGACGTCAAGGCCGCTGGCGACAAGGTCAAGGGCGTCGAGATCCCGAGCGAAGTCAACGCGTCGACGTCCTACCCCATCGCCGCGCTCACCAAGGCGCCGAACCCCGACGCCGCGGCCGCCTTCGTCGCCTACGTCCTCTCGTCGGAGGGCCAAGCCGTGCTGAAGGCCGGTGGCTTCGCTGCGCCGTAGCCCCGGCTTGACGGAGGAGAAACCCGTGACGACGGCCCGCGGCCCGGTCGCCGCGGAGGAGCGTCGGCAGCGCCGGGCCCCGCACGAGCGTCGGACGGGCGGAGTCGTGCCCTTGCCGCTGGCGGTGCTGGCAACTCTGGCAGTGCTGTTCCTCCTCGTCCCGCTCGGCGCGATGCTGCTGCGCGCCCCGTGGACGAGCCTGCCGCGGATCCTGGAGGAGGGATCGGTCCTCGAAGCGCTGCGGCTGTCCCTGCTTTGCGCTTCGGCGGCCACGGCCGTGTCGCTCCTGGTGGGCGTTCCGCTCGCGTGGGTCCTCGCGCGGGCCGAGTTCCGGGGCCTGCCGCTGCTGCGGGCGCTCGTCACGCTGCCGCTGGTGCTCCCGCCGGTGGTCGGGGGAGTGGCGCTGCTGCTGGCGTTCGGGCGGCTCGGTGTCGTCGGGCGGTACCTCGATCTCTGGTTCGGATTCACGCTCCCCTTCACGACGCTGGGCGTCATCGTGGCGGAGGCGTTCGTGGCCATGCCGTTCCTCGTCGTGACCGTCGAGGGTGCGTTCCGCAGCCTGGACCGCGGCTACGAGGAGGCGGCGGTGACGCTCGGCGCCTCGCGCCTCACGACGTTCCGTCGGGTGACGCTGCCGCTCGTGGGACCCTCGCTCGTCGCGGGGTCGGTGCTGTGCTGGGCACGCGCCCTCGGCGAGTTCGGGGCGACGATCACGTTCGCCGGCAACTTCCCTGGACGCACCCAGACCATGCCGCTCGCGGTCTACCTCGCCATGGAGACCGACCCGGACGCTGCGCTCGCCCTCTCCCTCGTCCTGCTGCTGGTGTCCGTCGCGGTGCTCGCCCTCCTACGCGACCGATGGTTGCGGGCCGGGAGCACCCTGTGACGGCCGGCCTCGCCGTCGACGGCCGCGTGGACCGCGGTGGGTTCAGCCTGGACGTCCAGGCTCGGGTCGCTCCGCGGGAGGTGCTCGGCGTCCTGGGTCCCAACGGCGCGGGCAAGTCGACGCTGCTGCGAGCCCTCGCCGGCCTGGTCCCTCTCACCGAAGGGTCGATCCGGCTCGGCGACACCGTTCTCGACGAGGCGGCCACTGATACCTGGGTTCCGGCGGAGCAGCGTCCGGTCGGGATCGTGTTCCAGGACTATCGGCTGTTCCCGCACCTCGACGTCCGCGACAACGTCGCCTTCGCCCCGCGGTCGCGCGGCGCCGGCCGGGCTGAATCGCGGCGCGCCGCCCAGCACTGGGTCGACCGGCTCGACCTCGCGGACCTGGCCACGCGGCGGCCATCGCAGCTGTCGGGGGGGCAGGCGCAGCGCGTCGCCCTGGCCCGAGCCCTCGCCGCCGATCCGGCGCTGCTGCTACTCGACGAGCCGCTCGCGGCCCTCGACGCTCGAACGCGGCTCGACGTCCGCAGCACCCTGCGCCAGCACCTCGCCGACTTCGCCGGACCGGTCGTCGTCGTCACCCACGACCCGCTGGAAGCCATGGTGCTCGCGGACCGGCTGCTCGTGCTGGAGGGCGGCCGGGTGGTCCAACAGGGCACGCCGGCCAGCGTCGCGAGGCACCCGGCGACCGACTACGTCGCGCGACTCGTCGGGCTCAACTTGTATGCGGGCCGCCTCGACTCACTCTCGGGTGAGGTCACCCTCGACGGCGGCGGCCGCCTCGTCGCGACGCTCACCCCTGAGGCCAACCCGGCGGACGGCCGGGTGCTGGTCGCCCTGTCTCCCGCGGCGATCAGCGTGCACGTCACGCCGCTGGACCACACCAGCATGCGCAACGTCTGGCGCGGGAGAGTGTCGGACCTGGAGCTCCTCGGCGACCGGGTTCGGCTCCAGGTGCAGGCGGAGCCCGCCGCCATCGTCGACATCACGGCAGCGGCGCTGACCGATCTCGGTCTGGAACGGGGGAGTGACGTGTGGCTGGCCGCCAAGGCCACCGAGACCGTGGCGTATCCGGAGACGGGAGGGTGATCCGCATACGGCTCAGTTGATCTTGAGGGCCGAGAGCACCCGGTTGAACGACGCGGTGACGCCGTAGTCGGAGGCGACCTTGCTGAGCAGCCGCGCGTCGGCGACCTCCGTCGGGATGGCCAGGTCGGCCTTGGGGAGCGGCGCGTCGCGGGCGACCCGCACCACGAGGGGAGCGACGTCGAGGTATGCGGAGGCCGCCTCGAGCCGGGTGCGTTGGGCGCCCCTGATGCCCTTGTCGCCGTCGTCGATCGCCGCCCGGAGGCCGGCCAGGTCGCCGTACGTGTGGATCAGCTGGGCGGCCGTCTTCTCACCGATGCCGGCCACACCGGGCAGGCCGTCACTGGTGTCGCCGCGCAGGATCGACATGTCCGCGTAGGCGTCACCGTTGGAGACGGCGTACTTGTCGCGAAGGAAGGCCTCGTCGACGACGTCGGCGTTCCGGACGCCGCCGCGGGAGGTGTAGATCACCCTGACCTGGTTGGCGTCGTCGACGAGCTGGAACAGGTCGCGGTCGCCGGTGACGACGTCGACCGGACGGACGCCGTGCGATGCGGTGGCGAGCGTGCCGATGACGTCGTCGGCCTCGAACCCGTCGGAGCCGAGCCGGGTGATGCCGAGAGCGGTGAGCGCGTCGACGATCACCGGGATCTGCGCCTCGAGCGGATCCGGGACCTCCTCCTCCCACTCGTCGGGAGCGATCTGCTCAGCCACGCGGTGCGCCTTGTACGACGGGATCGCGTCCACCCGGAACGCCGGCCGCCAGTCGTTGTCCCAGCAGGCAACGAGGTGAGTCGGTCTGTAGGCGGTCACCAGGGAGGCGATCATGTCGAGGAACCCGCGAATCGCATTGTTGGCCGGAGCCTTCGCGTCGCTCCGCTCGTCGGGCACGCCGAAGAAAGCCCGGAAGTAGAGGCTGGCCGAGTCGAGGAGCATGAGGCGTTCGCCGGACCGTCCAGTTCTCGCGGGCATGGACCGGAGCCTACGGCGGCTCGGCGGACACCCCTGCGCCCGTTGCCGCGTTTCGGGAACCGTCGGCGATTAGCCTGTGCCCGTGGAGCGCCTGGACCGTCACCTCGTCGACCTGCTGGCCGCCGACGGCCGGATGAGCTTCACCGACCTCGGCAAGGCAACCGGGCTGTCGACGTCCGCGGTCCATCAGCGGGTACGCCGGCTGGAGGAGCGCGGCGTCATCACCGGCTACCACGCCACCGTCCAGCCCGAGGCGCTCGGTCTGCCCTTGACGGCGCTCATCTCGGTTTCGCCGCTGGATCCGGCGGCTCCCGACGACATCCCGCAGCGGCTCACCGACATCACCGAGATCGAGGCCTGTCATTCGGTTGCCGGCGAGGAGAGCTACGTCCTCAAGGTCCGAGTCGCGACGCCCGGCGCACTGGAAGACCTGCTGGCCCGGATCCGGTCGGCCGCCAACGTCCGGACGCGGACCACGGTCGTGCTGTCCACGCCGTGGGAGGACCGGCACGCCTCCGCCCAAGAGTCACCTGACTAGGACCCCGTGCGGTTCGTGGTGATAGCGGCCGGCAATCCGACCGTTATCACCACGACCCAGACTGCCTCCGGGTCAGCCGGCCTGAGTAACCGCAAGCTCGCGGCTGGCCTTGGCCCGCGCCGCCGCGAGCTCGTCGAGCGCGCCGAGGTCGGCGCGCGACCGCCACCACTCCTGGCCGGAGGGCGGCAGCGTGTCGATCGGGTCGTAGTAGGCGTAGTCGCGCGACAGGGCGGCCTCGTCGCCGCCCTCGATCGAGGTGCGGTAGTTCTTGCGCCAGTAGGAGATCCCGCGCTCCGGGTCGTACGACTCGACCTGGTGGACCCACCGCTTCCCGACGAACGGCACGTCGCACACGATCCGCGGCGTGGCGAACCCCGGCAGCCAGCCCATGATCGCGTGCTGCAGCTCCTGGGCGTGCTTCAGCGACACCCGCCAGTGCTCGCTGAACGGGATCATGTCGCACATGTAGAAGTAGTAGGGCGTGATCGACGCGTCGTCGGAAAGCGCGAAGCAGAGGTCGAGGAGCTGCTCCGGCGAGTCGTTGACGCCGCGCATGAGCACGCCCTGGTTCCGGACGTCCCGAAGCCCCGCCGACAGCATCGCCCGGGCGGCCGACGCCACCAGAGGGGTCACCGACTGCGCCGAGTTCACGTGCGTGTGGATCGCCAGCGACACTCCTCGCGACCGCGCCTTGGCCGCCACCCGACCGACGCCCTCGACGACGTCTGGAGCCAGCCAGTGCTGCGGCAGCCCCATGAGAGCCTTGGTGGCGAGCCGCACGTCGCGAATGCTCTCGATCTCGAGGAGCCGGTCGAGGAACGCCTCGAGGTTCTTCCACGGCATGTTCGCCACGTCGCCACCGGAGACGACGACGTCGCGCACCGTCGGCGTCGTGGACAGGTAGGCGAGCATCGCCGCATACCGGTCCACGGGTTTGCCGGCCAGCTTGAGCTTGGCGACCTGCGGGGTCGAGTTGCCGACGAGGTCCATGCGGGTGCAGTGGCCGCAGTACTGCGGGCAGGTCGGCAGCAGCTCGGCCAGCACCTTGGTGGGGTACCGGTGGGTCAGCCCCTCTGCTACCCACATGTCGTGCTCGTGGAGGCTGTCGCGCGTCGCGTTCGGGTGCGAGGGCCAGTCGGTCCGACGGTCGGAGAACACCGGCAGCATGTAGCGCCGGACCGGGTCGGCGTAGAAGGCGGTCGTGTATGCGGCGCCGGCCGCCGGCACCGGGCCGGTCACGGCCGGCACCATGGTGTTGAGCATCTGCGGCGGGAGCAGCATCGACATCGTGGCTCGCTCCGCCTGGTCGCGTTCGAGGTCGGCGTAGAAGTCCTCGGCGAGCAGGTCGCCCATGACGGCGTGCAGCTGGCGCGCGTTCTTGACGCAGTGCGCCCGCTGCCACTGCACGTCGGCCCACTCCGCCGGGCTGACGTGCGCCCAACCCGGGAGCCGCGTCCAGTCCGGCTCGACCAGCTCGCGCTGCCGATAGGCGTAGGGCTGCTCGGGCAGCGTCATCGCGGCGGTCACGATGCAAGGATACGGGAGAAGGTCCTTGCGATACGACCTGACGCCGTAGATCCTTCGGCGTGTCCGATTCAGAACAGGAGAATCTGTGGCTCCGTCCGTCCACTCGCCACTGGGGCTGCACCGAGTCGTCGACGCGGAGGAGGTGCTTCCCCAAGCGGCCCGCCACCTCGACGCGTCGCCAGCGATCTGGCCCGACGAGGTCCGCATCGCCGTCGAGACCCTTAACCTGGACGCCGCGTCCTACCGCCAGCTGGCCGAGAAGCACCAGGGTGACGGTGCGGCCATTCGCGCCGAGGTCCTCGACATCGTCGCCACCCGGGGCAAGATGCAGAACCCCGTGACCGGGTCGGGCGGCATGCTCGTCGGGACCGTCGCCGAGGTCGGACCGGACAGCTCGCTCGGGCTTCGAGTGGGGGACCGGGTCGCGACGCTGGTGTCCCTCTCGCTGACGCCGCTGGCCATCACCGACGGGCTCGCGCGATGGGACGGCCGGAGCGAGCAGCTGCCGGCGGAGGGCCACGCGATCCTCTTCGGCCGGTCGATCGCGGCGGTCCTGCCCGACGACCTCGACGCGCGGCTCGCCCTGATGGTCATGGACGTCTGCGGCGCGCCGGCCCTGGTTGCCCGGGTGGTCAAGGGGTATGCCTCGCCGACGGTGTGCGTGCTCGGCGCAGCCGGCAAGTCGGGCTCGCTCTCGTTGGCAGCGGCTCGGGACGCCGGCGCTACGCGGACCATCGGCGTCGCCCCGAACGAGCGCGAGGCGGCAGCGCTGCGCGCGTCCGGCCTCGCCGACGAGGTCCTCGTCACCGACGCCCGCTCACCACTGGGCTTGGCGGACGCCGTCCGTGCCGCCGGTGGACCGGCCGACGTGACGGTCGTGTGCGTCGACGTGCCGGGTTGCGAGCAACCGGCCATCCTCGCCACCGCCGACGGCGGGACCGTCGTGTTCTTCTCGATGGCCACCAGCTTCGCCGCGGCCGCCCTCGGTGCCGAGGGAGTAGCGGCCGACGTCACCATGCTCATCGGCAACGGCTACGTCCCCGGACACGCCGCCTACGCGCTCGACCTGCTCCTGCGCATACCCGCTGTCCGAGAACTGTTCGAGGCCCGCCGAGGCTAGGGATCCAGGTCGAGGAGGGCGTTCTCGACGACCTCGGCGAGCGCCGGGTGGATCCAGTACTGGCCATTGGCCACGTCATCCGCGCGCTGCCCGAAGTGCGCCGCCTGGACGAGCGGCTGGATCAGCGTGGACGCGTCCGGGGCCATGAGGTGGCCGCCCAACAGCAGCTTCGTCTGCGGGTCCACGAGGACCTTGCAGAAGCCGGTGGTGTCCTCGAGCGCCCAGCCGTACGCCACGTCGCCGACCCGCTGTTCCCCGCTCACGAAGTCGACGCCCCCGTCGCGCAGCTCCTGCTCGGTCTTGCCGAACCCGGCGATCTGCGGGTGGGTGAACACCGCATGCGGGACGAACCGGTGGTCGCTTTCGATCGGCTCATCCGGGTGGAGCAGATTGTGCTTGACGACTCGCATCTCATGGTTGGCGACGTGCTTGAGCTGCCACTCGCTGCAGACGTCGCCGAGCGCGAAGACCCCGCCGGTCGGGGTCTGTTGGTAGGCATCGACGACGAGCCGGCCGTCGTCGTGGCAGGGCAGCCCGGCGGTGTGGGCGTCGATGAGATCGGTGTTGATGACCCGCCCTACGGCGAGGAGCACCGCATCGCCCTCGATCTGCACGGGCGCGGCGTCCTCGGCCTCTGCGGTCAGCGCCCAGCGGCCGCCGTCGTATTGGGCTCCGGTGACGGTCGTCCGGAGCCGGACGTCGTGGCGGTCCCGGGCGATCCGCGTGTAGGCGTGCGAGATCGCCTCGTCCTCGTGCTCGAGCAGCCGCTCGCCCCGGTGCACCCAGGTGACGCGAGCGCCCAGCCCGTTGAGGATGTGGGCGAACTCCGCGGCGATGTACCCGCCCCCGATGATGACGACACGCTCGGGCAGCGACTCCATCCGCATGATCGTGTCGCTGGTGTGGACGCCGCGCTCGGGGTCGACGCGGTCGAGCCCGTCGATGTCGAGGAGTCGAGGCCGTCCGCCCGCAGCGATGACCCACCGGTCCGCGGTCACGGTGACGCCGGTTCCCGTGTCGAGGGTCATCGGCCCGGTGAACGTGGCCTGCTCCCGGTACACAGTGATGTTGTCGGCCTTCTCGCGGTAGGCCTCGCCGTCCGAGGCAACGGAGTCGATCCGCCCGAAGATCCGATCCCGGATGGCGGGCCAGTCCGCCCGGACGCCGTCGACGTGGACGCCGAGCCGGTCAGCCCTTCGCGCCTCGACGACCCGGTCCGCCGGCAGCACGAACATCTTCGTCGGGATGCAGCCGACGTTGAGGCAGGTTCCCCCGAACCGACCGCGCTCGACGAGACCGATGTCGAGGTGATCCATCTCAGGGGTGATGACGGAGTTGCCCGAGCCGGTACCGATGACGACGAGGTCGTGGTGGCGGTACTCCATGTCGCGCAGAGTAACTTCCGCCGACCGGCGCGGCTGCTGCCCCGTCCGCGCGGGTGGTGCGGGATCTGACCGTGTGCGGTGTGCCACGCTTCGATGGTGCGCACGGAACGGGGGTTCGACCGGATCGTCAACTTCTCCGACGCGACCGTGGCCATCGCCATGACGCTGCTCGTCCTGCCGCTCGTCGACTTCGGCGGCGAGACCGGCCAGCACGAGAGCCCTCTGGGAACTGCTCGACGAGAACTACGCGGCGATCTTCGCGTTCGTCCTCAGCTTCCTCGTCATCTGGTCGATGTGGGTGAACCACCACCGCGTCATGGAGTACTTCGCCGACTACGACTCGCGGCTCCTCTTCCTACACATGGTCTGGCTGCTGACCATGGCCTCGATCCCGTTCACCACGGAGCTGGTGGCGAACCCGGACTACTACAAGCACGGCGGTACCGCGATCTACGTCGCCGTGCTGCTCGTGAGCTCGATCTGCCTGCACCTGATCGGCCAGCGCGGGCGCCGGCACCACGCGCTGCTGCACGACACCGACGAGGTGAAGGCCTGGCTCGCCGGCCCCTACACCTGGACCACGGTCGGCGTCCTGGCCCTCATCCTCGTCATCGTTCTCGTGTTCCCGAACCTGGGCGCGTGGCCGATGCTGCTGCTCTTCGTCGACGGGTTCATCGAGAACTGGGTCGTCAAGCGGCGCGCGGCCCGGACCTCAGGCTGACAGGATCGCGGCCAGCTCCCGGTAGCCCTTGCGCTGCGCATGCTGAAGTGCGGTGACGCCGTTCTTGTCGGCGATGTCGCGCCGGGCCCCGATGCCCAGCAGGATGCGGACGATCTCCTGGTGACGCGCCCCGCCGTCGCCGAGGATGACTGCCTCCAACAAGGCGGTCCAGCCGAGGTCGTTGACGTGGTTCACGTCGATGCCGGTCTGGACCACCCTTCGCACGTAGTCCACGTGACCCCGCTCGCTGGCGGGGATCACCGACAGGCCGCCGAACCGGTTCCGGATGGTGAGGTCGGGGTGGGCCGGCAGCAGCGCCTCGAGCATGGCCACGCTGCCGGTGACCCCTGTGACCAGCCACGGGTGTCGTGCTGGGCGTCGACGGCGTTCGGGTTCGCGCCGAGAGCCACGAGCACGCGGGCCACGTCGACGCGGTCGTTGGTCGCGGCCAG
This sequence comes from Lapillicoccus sp., assembly GCA_035535635.1. Lineage (GTDB taxonomy): Bacteria > Actinomycetota > Actinomycetes > Actinomycetales > Dermatophilaceae > Lapillicoccus. Next base: position 34,102 of record DATLPT010000150.1, read on the forward strand.
CAGCAGCGGGGTACGGCGCCGGTCATCGGGCGTCTCCTGGTCGGCGCCGGCGCGGAGGGCCAGAGCGACCCCGTCCGCGTCCCCGGTCTCGGCAGCGACGCGGAGCCGTCGGTCGGCCTCCGCTTTGTCGACCGGACCGGCGGCGTCCTGCCGCAGGGCCTTGTCGAGGGTGGCGACCTGACGCGCAGACCCCTTGCTGCGGGCCTGGTCGAGGGGCGCCACGCCGTCCCGCCGCGACAGCAGTCGCACGTCGGCACCGCCGGCGACGAGGACCCGCACGGTGTCGTCGTACGCCGGCGTGCCCTTGCCCAGAATGATCGCCTCGTGCAAGGCCGTCAAGCCGAGCCGGTTGACGTGGTCGATCTCGACGCCCGCTCGGATCAGCCGGCCGACCACGCCGGTATGCCCCCGCTCACCGGCTCGGATCAGCCCCGTGCCGTTGAAGCTGTCCTTGCTGGCGACGTCCGCACCGTGGGCGAGGGTGAGGTTCAGAAGGTCCAGGTAACCCTCGCTGGTCGCCACGAGGTAGGCGCTCTGCTGGGTGTCGTCCTTGGCGTTGACGTCCGCGCCCTGGGCGACGAGGTCCCGGACCGCGGGCAGGTCGTTGGCCCAGGCGGCGTCCCGGAGCCGCTGGTCGAGGTCCGACTGGCTGGCCGCGCCTCGGGTCGATGGTGCGCCGGAGCTGCTCGAGGTGAATGCGGGTGCCGTCGTAGTCTCCAGGGTCGGGAGGGCCGACTCGGTCGTCGGGGTCGCGCCGCCGGGGCCGGCGGAGACGCACGCTGAGGCCAGCGCGGCGACGAGGGCGCCGCCCACGAGCGCGAGCGAAGCCCTGCCGGGCCGGGTCGTCGACATGAGGCGTCCAGGATGCCCGACCCACCGTGACCAAGCCGGGATCCGGAGCTTGCTCACGCACTGATCCCATGGGTCGCTTCGTCCAATACGGCCACCAGCGGCGCTGGCACCTCGCCCGGGTCCAGCGCCGACGCCAGTAGGCCGGCATACCTCAGCTTGCGCCCACTGGTCGTGCCGACGAACCGGCGCAGGACCTCGACCCTCGGCCGGTCGCGGTGGAACGGCTGGTGGCAGAGGATGTCCCATCGTCCCCGGTCGCCGACCGCCGCGACGACGTCCAGGACGCGGTCCGGGCCGAGGGCGCGAATAAGCTCATCCTCGAGGTCCCGGTCACAGGCGAAGAACGGCTCCTTCCGGCCGAGCCGGCGCAAGGTGGCCCGGACGTACGCCTGCTCCGCGACGTCGTACAGGCCCGTCACCCGCACGTCGTGGGGGACGGCGAGGAGATGCCGAGCCAGGTTGGTGATGCCGCTCATCGCGAGCACGGTGATGCCGGTGAGGTCGTCACCGCGGAGGCGGGCCACCTCCTCCAGCGCGCGCCGGTCACTGGCTCCCTCGACGAGGATCACGACCTGGTGCACGACGGCCACCGTCTCATGGCGCAAATCCTTCGGGAGATCATCCCATGTACCAAAGCATTTCCGTTGCGCAGCGGTATGCACCGCACAACGTCCGGCAGCCGATATCCTGGTCGCGTGCCGACGACGACCCGTCCCCGCCTGGAGCTGGACCCGCCGGTGGTCCGGCGGGCGCGGTCATTGGCCCGGCAGGCCGGTCGGCCGGTGGTGCGACTGGCCCAGCGGCATACCACCGTGTCGGTCGAGCGGGCCACGCTGCGCCTCGCGGGGTTGTCAGGCGCCGACCACGAGCGGGTCCCGTGGGTCAACCACCTCGTCGACGCCGTCCGCAGGCAGGTCGGGCTGGAGGACGGCGTCACGACGCCGGTCTGGGACGCGCTGCGGCGGGGCGAGGCCCAAGACCTGCTCACCCTGGCCCAGAAGGCCGCCTCGGGCTCGATCTCGTTCCGCCTCCCGACCGGGTCGGAGCTCACTCGCTCGCGACGGGCGGCGCGAGCGGCCGTCGCCACCGGCATCCGGACCATCGACCGGCAGCGGGCGGCCCGGGAGCGGCTCGTTCGCCGGCTCGGGGATCCGAAGCAGCGTCCATGGATCTATCTCATCGTCGCCACCGGCGACATCGACGAGGACATCCCACAGGCGCAGGCTGCCGCGCGCGAGGGAGCCGACGTCATCGCCGTCATCCGGTCCACCGGACAGTCGCTGCTCGACTACGTGCCCGAGGGCGCCACTCACGACGGGTATGCGGGGACCTACGCCACCCAGGAGAACTTCCGGCTGATGCGGGCGGCCCTCGACGAGACAAGCCGCGAGGTCGGGCGGTACGTCCGGCTGACCAACTACGCCAGCGGGCTCTGTATGCCGGAGATCGCCACCCTGGCCGGGCTCGAGCGGCTCGACATGATGCTCAACGACTCGATGTACGGAATCCTCTTTCGCGACATCAACCCGGTGAGGACCTTTGTGGACCAACGGTTCTCGCGGCAGATCCATGCGCGGGCGGGCATCATCATCAACACCGGCGAGGACAACTACCTCACCACGGCCGACGCCGTCGACGCGGCGCACACCGTGACGGTGAGCCAACTGCTCAACGAGTACTTCGCCAAGGAGGCCGGTCTCGAGGACTGGCAGCTCGGCCTGGGC